>CAZXTT010000202.1:0-3531 GCA_964643775.1 uncultured Rhizobiaceae bacterium
CGGCGATGGCTATCTCCTCCGACACGGCAGCCGCCAGCAGGGGCCGCCAGACGAGCGCCAGCACCCCCAGCAGGACGAGCGCGCCCATGCCGGTCAGCCACACGTCGAAGGCGCTCAGCGCCAGTATGTCGCCGAACAGCAGCCCCATGACATCGCCCTGCGCGGGCATGGTGAAGGCAATGAATATCAGCCCCGCCGCCAGCGCCGCGTGGGCGAATACGCCGAGGCGCGCGTCCACCGGCAGGCTATGCGACGAGCGCGCCATGAACACCGCCAGCGCCATCAGCGCCGCCACCAGCCCCACCCCGGCAATCGGCGCGATGCCCATGAACAGCGCCAGCGCCACCCCCAGCAGCGCCGAATGGGCCAGCGCGTCGCCGGCTATGGCCGCCCGCCGCCAGATCAGCACCGCCCCCAGCGGGGCGGTGAGCGCCGCCGCCGCCAGCCCGGCCAGCACGGCGCGCATGATGAAGGGCTCGATCATGACCGCCCCTCCCCGTCGCGCCGCCCCCCGCGGGCGCAATCATCGCCGCCGCACACGTGGCCGTCGGGGGAATGCACGTGATCGTGGTGATGGGTATAGGCGGCCAGCCTCGCCAGCGCCGCCGGGCCGAACAGCTCGGCGTATTCCTCCGTTTCCGCCACCGCGTGCGGCGTGCCCTGGCAACAGATATGGCTGTTTATGCACACCACGTGATCGGTGCCGGCCATGACGAAGTGCAGGTCGTGCGAAACCAGCAGCACCCCGCAGCCCAGCTCGTCGCGCAGCCGCCCGATTATCTCGTAAAGGGCCGCCTCGCCGGCGAAGTCCACCCCCTGCACCGGCTCGTCCAGCACCATGAGATCAGGCCTGCGCAGCATGGCCCGCGCTATCAGCACCCGTTGCAGCTCGCCGCCGGAAAGCTGCCGCACCTGCCGCCCCATGCAATGGGCCACCCCGGTCATCTCCAGCGCCGCTATCACCTCGGCGGGGGTGGCGGGGGCGGTCAGGCGCATGAAGCGCGCCACCGTCAGCGGCAGCGAGGGATCGAGCGCCAGCTTCTGCGGCACGTATCCCACCCGCAGCCGGGGGGCCTTGCGCACCTCGCCCTCGCTCACCGGCATTATCCCGAGCGCCGCGCGGATGGTCGTCGTCTTGCCGCCGCCGTTGGGGCCTATGAGGGTGACTATGCGCCGCCGCCGCACGGCGAACGACACGTGGCGCACTATCCACCGCCCGTCGGCGCGCACGCCGACGTCGTCGAGTTCGACAAGTATGTCATTGCCCGTGGTCATCGAGCCATATATGTAACCAAGGCAAGTCAATTTACCAGAGGCCAAGTCACATGAGACACATGCTGCGCCTTTTGCTGCCCCTCGTCCTGTGCGCCGTCATGGCCGCGCCGACCCATGCCGCCGCGCCGCGCGCCGTGGCTTCCATCCGCCCGCTGCACTTCCTGCTGACGGCGGTGATGAAGGGGGTGGGCGAGCCCGTCCTGCTCATTTCCGGCCATGACGACATCCACCACCTCAGCCTGCGCCCCTCGCAGGTGAAGGCGCTGGCGGAAGCGGATGTCATCTTCATCGTCTCCTTCGGGCTGGAGAACTACCTGCTCAAGGCCATAGGCGAAGTGGCCAGCCGCAAGCCGGTGGCCCAGATGGCCATGGCCCCGGGCGTCAGGCGCCTGCCCCCGCGCCGCCTCGACCCGCCGGGGGTGAGCGGTGAGGCGCCTTCCGGCAGCGACTGGCACGTGTGGCCCGACCCGGCCAACGCCAAAGCCATGGCCCGCGCCATGGCCACCGTGCTGGGGCGCATGGACAAGAAGAACGCCGTCACCTACCTGAGCAACGCCGAAAAGCTCATCGCCGCCATCGATGCGGTGGAGAAGCGCGCCGAGAAACAGCTCGCCCCGCTGGCTTCCCGCCCCTTCATGGTCGTTCACGACGGTGGGCAGTATTTCGAGAGCCGCTTCGGCCTCAGGCCCCTGGCCGCCGTCGAGCCGCCCGGCCACGCGCGGCCGGGCATGGCGCGCCTGCGGGCGGTGATGAAACTGGCCAGGGAACACCCCGGCATCTGCCTGCTGAGCGGCCCCGCCAGGAACCGCTGGGCCGACATGCTGGCAAGGGAGGCAGGAGTGCGCGTAATCACCCGCGACGCCCTGGGGCTGACCATAGATCCTTCCCCGGAAGCCTACCCCAGGCTGCTTGAAAACCTCGCCGCCTCATACGTCGAGTGCCTGAAGGGGCAGGGGGGCTAGCGGCATGTTTTCAGGCTCCAAGATACTGGTGCTGCTGCTGGTGATGGCGCTCGTGTTCGTCACCTTCAAGTTCCTGCGCGAGCGCGAGGCGCGCCTGCGCGAACGCGCCGGAAAGCCGGCGGCGAAGGACAAGGCGGTGGGCAATGACCAGCGTCAGGAGGCGGAAAGAACCGTGACGCTGAAAAAAGACCCCAAAACCGGCGTCTATCATCCGGATGACGGCTAGAGCATTTTCGCTTTCCGTTCAACGCCCGTAATATTGCCAGCCGCTGCCGTCTTGCTGGTCTATCATCTGGCGGCGCATCCGGCGCTGGGCTTCCAGTTGGCCTGGCAGGAGCGGGATTCCAAAGCGACCGAGATATTCATCACGTGCCCTGTCAGCCCCGCGCAACAGTTCATCCTGGGCCCGCTTGTATTCCAGCCAGGCACGATAATTTTCCCTCTGCATGGCGCGATTGGCCTCTTCATGCTGTTGCCATGCCTCACGGTTGTAACCTCGCAGGAATTCCCGTTGCGCCTCGTAGAATTCGCGCATGTAATCGCTCTGGGCCAGCCTGTATGCCCCGTCTGCCCCGGCCTGCCCTGCCAGACAGGTCAGTGATGCGCCCAGAAAGACGGAAAAAAGCATGCTCTTGAACATGATCACAGCCTCCCTCTTCTGTTGGCTGTGAACAACAATAATATACAATAAGTTGTGATCGCAAGACGATCGATTGATGGCCAGTAATTTTCCTTGCCGCGGGTAGCGTGGTTTCTCTGAGTCCGGGGTTACTGCCCCGCCCATTCCCAGGTGGTCAGGCTCTCCGGCAGGCAGCGGGTGCAGGCGCCGCAGTTCTTGCTTTTCATGACTTGCTTGCGCACCCGTCCCTTTGCGGCCAGCAGCTCCAGCATGGGCAGCACGGCCTCCATGTCCGTCTCCAGCGCCAGGGCGATGTCCGACAGGCAGGCGCGGCCTTGCTGGCGCAGGTATTCTTCCAGTTGCCTGAGCATGAGCCCCTTACCCCGCCTGCGCCGCTGGCGCGTGGGAGGTGACTCTGCCCTGCCGCCCCAGGTAGATTACGAAGGCCGCCATGGCCGCCAGCAACGCGCCGATCCACAGGCTCGACGCCGCCGGGTGGCGGGCGAAGGTCGCCGACTGGTAGAATATCACCGCGGAAAACCACGCCAGCCAGGTGCTCCATGCCCCGGCGAACAGCGCCCAGCGCATGCCCACCTCGCGCGCCATGGCGGAGAAGGCCGCCACGCAGGGGAAGTAGAGCAGGATGAACAGCATGTAGGCGAAGGCCCCGGCCTT
>CAZXTT010000203.1:0-3767 GCA_964643775.1 uncultured Rhizobiaceae bacterium
GAGACGAACCATTATGTCATCGAAGGGCAGGGCGCCGGCGATTGCCGCCGCGCCGCCCACGCCAAGCACGTTTATGATGTTGCTGCCGACGATGTTGCCATAGGCGACGTCAGAGTGGCCGTGGCGCGCCGCCACCAGCGAGCTGGCCAGCTCCGGCGCGGAAGTGCCCAGCGCCACCAGGGTAAGGCCTATGACCCCCTTGGATACGCCGAACATGTCGGCCACCGCCGTGGCTCCGAGGAGAAACAGGTTGCCGCCCCAGATCAGCATGCCAAGGCCCACCGCCACCGCCAGCAGGGCGACGGGCGGTTTCTCGAGCAGTGGATGCCGGGGCACCTCTTCGGCGAGCTCGTCTTCCAGCTCCCTAGCCAGCCGGGTTTCGCGGCGGGTGCGGGTGAATTCCCAGAACATGTAGGCGGCCAGCAAGGCCAGCATCAGCGCCCCTTCCAGCAGCGAAATGATCCCCTGCAGCCCCAGTAGGGCGAACAAAAGAGCCGCCCCGCCGACCAGCAGCCCGTCAGGGAGCAGGGCGCGTGGCTGGTGATGCATGGGCCGCACCAGGGCGGTAAGACCAAGCACCAGCAGGATGTTTGCGGTGTTGGAGCCCAGTATGTTGCCGATGGCTATCTGTGGATGGCCGAGCAGCACGGCCTCCACCGACACCACGACCTCCGGCATGGAGGTCGCCATGCCGATGATCAGTATGCCGACCACCAGCGGCGACAGCCCCAGCCAGCGCCCCAGCGCCACCGCTCCGCGCACCATCGCCTCGCCACCACCCAGCAGCAGCGCCAGCCCGGCGATAATTTGAACAGCTATAATCATTGGAAAGGCTCATATAGACGGCGGCATGGCGATACAAGTGATAAAGCTCACAAAATCACAGGAAAAACGGGACGGAAGCCTCAAGGGAGTGCGGAAATCACGCATCTTCCATGCGAGTGTGGATAATGAGAAGGCAGAAAACTTCATGCTGTGATGGGCGCCGCCATGGGCAAATGACGCCGCGCTTCACCCCAGCGCCAGTTCGGCGGCCCTGAAGCCGGAGCGCGCCGCCCCCTCGATGGTCGCCGGCAGGCCGGTGTCGGTCCAGTCTCCGGCCAGCCACAGGTTGCCCAGCCCGCAATCGGCGGGCGCGCGCCTGCGGCACTGGGCCGGGGTCTGGGCGAAGGTGGCGCGCTTCTCCTTTATCACCCTGAAGGGCGGCAGCGGTTCTTCCTCCACCATCAGCGCCCGCGCCGCTTCCGGCCAGACGGTCCGCGCCAGCTCCCGCCTGTCCATGGCCGCCTCCCGCCACGCCGCCGATATGGTCACGGAGGCCACGTCGCCGCGGGTGAACAGCCATTGCCCTACGCCCCCCAGCAGCCCGCACAGGCGCGGCGCGTCATCTGGCATGCGCCCGCCGGACAGCCGGAAATGCACGTTGACTATGGGGTTGAATCGCGACGGCGCCATCACCGGCGGCAACAGCTCGCGCAGCGCCCACGGGGGCAGGGCGACGATCAGCCGCTCGTCCGCCCCCAGCGCCACCTCGCCGTCGTCGAAGCGCAAGGCGCGCACCCGCCCCGCCTCCATCTCCAGCCCGCGCAAGGGGTGATTCAGGCGCAGCTCCCAGGAGGAACTCTTCTCGAAGGGGCGGGCGAAGGCATGCGACAGCCCGCGCCGCGCCAGCATGGGCCGCGAGGCTTCCCCGCCGCGCCCCAGGGTCTCGCGCAATACCGGCAGCAGCAGCCGCGCCAGCGCCTCGTCGGGCGGCGTGTTCAGCACCCCCAGCGAAAAGGGCTCCCAGAAGCGCCGCCACATGGCCGAGCCGTCGTCGAACAGCTCAGACACCGTGCGCTCCCCAGCCACCAGCAGCTTCAGCGCCGCCAGGTAATGCCAGGCTTCCGTCTCCGGCACGCGGCGCGCCGCGTCGAACAGCCAGCCGGGAAAGCGCCCGCGCCCCATGTCGAGATCCCAGCGCAGGCCGTCTTCCAGCTCGAGGAAATCGAACCGCGCCGTGTCCGCCATCTCCAGCTCGTCCGCCGCCCCCAGCATGGCCGCCAGCCGCCGCGCCGCGTGATTGCCCGACAGCATCAGGTGGCTGCCGTTGTCTATCTCGCGGCCCAGGGTTTCGTCGTGAAATGAGCGCGCCCGCCCGCCCGCGTGCCCCGCCGCCTCGTGAACGATGACTTCCGCGCCCCGCGCCGCCGCTTCCACCGCCGCCGCCATGCCGGCTATCCCGGCCCCGGCCACGTGCACCCTCATGCCTT
This sequence comes from uncultured Rhizobiaceae bacterium, assembly GCA_964643775.1. GTDB lineage: Bacteria > Pseudomonadota > Alphaproteobacteria > Rhizobiales > Aestuariivirgaceae > Thermopetrobacter. The sequence continues at coordinate 2,253 of CAZXTT010000203.1, forward strand.
GCCCCCCAGCCATACCTTAAGCGCGATCAGCAGCTTCTCGCGCTTGCCGGTCAGGCGCTTGGAGAAGGCGGCGTCGGCCAGTTGCCGGTCGGAGAGGGCGCGCATGCGGGTGAAGTTGCGCTCGTATACCGCCAGCATGATGCGCGAGGCGGTCAGGTCGGCGCTGCTTTCGGCGATAAGCTCATGGGTCGCCGCGAAATGCCCCGCCGCCACCTCCGCCAGCTCGCGCCACAGCGCCGCGTATCCCGGCTGGCCGGTGACCTTCAGAGGATCGCTCCACTCGATGCCGTGCTTTTCCAGCAGCTCGCGCGGCAGGTATAGCCGCCCCAGGCGCGCGTCCTCGTCCACGTCGCGCAATATGTTGGCCAGTTGCAGGGCCCGCCCCTGGTGATGGGCTATCTCGCGCCCCAGTTCGCCGCTTTCGCCGAACACCCGTATGGCCAGCCGCCCCACCGCCGAGGCCACCCGGTCGCAATAGAGATCGAGGGTCTTCATCTCCGGGGCCACCAGCGGCCCGCCGGCGTCCATCTCCATGCCCTCGATTATGGCCAGGAAATCCTCCTTCCGCAGGCCGAAGCGCCTCACCGCCGGGCGCAGCGCCAGGGTGATTACATGCTCCGCCCGTCCCTCGTAGAGCGCCCCTATGCGCCGCCGCCACTTGTCCAGCTCGGCCAGCCGCGTGGCCCCGTCGCGGCCCTCGTCGTCGGCTATGTCATCGACCACCCGGCAGAAGGCGTATATGGCGAACATGGCCCGCCGCTTGCCGCGCGGCAGGAGCCGCATGGCCCAGTAGAAGGAGCTGGAAGACAGGCGCGTTATGCGCGCCGCTTCCCGCTGGGCAATGGTCAATGTCAGGCCGGATTCGCTCATTGCTCAAATGCGCCTCGCCCTCGCGTATCCCCGCGCATGCCGGTCATGATCCATGCGCCATTCGGCTTTCGCGCCGCCACGGGCGCGCCTTCAGGCCTCGGCCAGCGAGATGATTTCGGCCCCCATGCCCAGCGCGCTCATCGCCTCGGCGGCGATGTGGCGGGCGGTGAGCCCCGCGTCCTCGTATTGCTCGCTCATCGAGGCATGGCCGATGAAGCGGTCGGGAATGGTCATCGGCCGCACCTTGAGGCCGGAAGACAGGGCGTCCACATTCGCCAGGTGTTCCAGCACATGCGCCCCGAAACCGCCCATGGAGCCTTCCTCGACGGTTATGAGCACCTCGTGTTCGCGCGCCAGCCGTTCGATCAGCTCCACGTCCAGCGGCTTGGCGAAGCGCGCGTCGGCCACCGTCGTCGATATGCCCCGCGCCTCCAGTTGCGCGGCCGCCTTCAGGGCCTCCGCCAGCCGCGTGCCCAGCGACAGTATGGCCACCCGCGCGCCCTCGCGCAATATCCGCCCCTTGCCGATCTCCAGCACTTCTCCGCGCTCCGGTATTTCCGCCCCCGGCCCGTGGCCGCGCGGATAGCGGAAGGCAATGGGGCCCTCGTCGAAGGCCGCCGCCGTGGCCACCATGTGGGTCAGCTC
>CAZXTT010000204.1:0-3812 GCA_964643775.1 uncultured Rhizobiaceae bacterium
TGCCATTGCCGGGTGGGGTGTGGGGGCCTAGAGTCATGGGCATGCATTCATTGGCGCGTGCCCCGTGGCGGGGCATGGAGAGGTGGCTGATGGGGCGCGGCGCGCGCCGCCGTCGATGAGCCTTTCGCCGCGTTTTCAACCCTTTCGAGGAGACACAGGACAGATGGCCTTCGAATTCAAGCTTCCCGAGCTTCCCTATGCCCATGACGCGCTGGCGCCGCACATGTCGGCGGAGACGCTGGAGTATCACCACGACAAGCACCATGCAGCCTACGTGACCAACGCTAACAAGCTGCTGGCCGGTTCGGGGCTGGAGGATGCGGACGAGATCACCATCATCAGGGAATCCTTCACCTCCAACCCGGGGCTGTTCAACAATGCCGCGCAGGTGTTCAACCACACCTTCTTCTTCGACGGCATGAAGGCCGGCGGCGGCGGCGACAAGCTGCCGGGCAAGCTGGCCGGGCTGATCGAGCGCGACCTGGGCGGCTACGCGAAATTCCGCGAGGATTTCATCAGTGCCGGAATCACCCAGTTCGGCTCCGGCTGGGCGTGGCTGGCGCTGCGCGACGGCAAGCTGGAGATCATGAAGACCCCCAACGCCGAGAACCCCTTCGTGCATGGCGCGACCCCGCTGCTGGCCTGCGACGTGTGGGAGCATGCCTATTACATCGACTACCGCAACCTGAGGCCGAAGTTCCTCGAGGTATTCCTCGACCACCTGGTCAACTGGGAATTCGCCGAGGCCAACCTGGAAGCCGCCATGTGAGGCAGGCGGCCTGAGGACACGGCGCAAACCGCGAAAACAGAAAAAGCCCCCGCCGAAACGGGGGCTTTTTCCTGTTGCGGGAGGACAACGAGGGAGGAGAAAAAACTCGCGGCTACCAGACGCGCACGCGGTGACAGTGGCGGGGGCCGCGGATGGTGCGCCATACGTAGCGGCCGCGGCGCGGGCTCCACACGCGCACGCGGCGCTTGTGGCGGTGGCACTTCCAGCGGTAGCGCGGGGCGTAATAGACGGGGGCGGGGGCGTAATAGTAACCGGGGCCATAATAGTAGGGAGCGGGAACACCGACGTTGAATCCGAAATGAACGGTGGTTCTGGCTTCCGCCTGGTTCGGGGTGGCGGTCATGGCGGCCGTTCCGATAACGGCGGCGGAAATGGCGGTGAGGGCTATCTTGCGGAACATTGGTCTTCCCTTTCCTTGGCTTGGCTCGGTTGCTTGGCGATCCCGGTCTTGTCACCGGTTGGTCATGTAAATATCCGACGGCCCTTGAACCGATGCTGAGCGTCTTGTTCATTTGCCGTTCAGCGTGGAGGCCGCTGGCTTGGCTGTTGCGCTGGCTTGGCTGTTGCGCTGGCATGCCTCTTGCTACCGATGCAAGGCATGAGAGAAACGACCCAAAACAGGACACTTGCGCGCGTGGACGGGCAGGCGGTGACCATCGCCACCATGAAGGACGCCATTGCGGCCATCGCCCATGATGCCGCCAACGGGGAATCCTTTGCGGTGTTCACCCTCAATCTCGACCACTTGGTGAAACGCCTGCACAATCGCCACTTCCGCGAGGCCTACCGGCGCGCCCGCCATGTAACCGCCGATGGCTGGCCGGTCGTGTGGCTGGCCCGCCGCCAGGGGGCGCGGCAGATAAGCCGCACCACCGGGGCGGACATGCTGGCGCCGCTGTGCGAGATAGCCGCCGCGCTCGACCTGCCGGTGGCCTTCGTCGGAGCAACGCCGGAGGCATTGCTGGCGGCCAGCCGCGCCCTGCGCGAGCGCGCGCCGGGGCTGCGGGTGGTCAAGCGGGTCTCCCCGGCCTTCGGCTTTGACCCCAATGGTCCGGCGGCGGCGGCGATAATAGAGGACATCCGAGCCAGCGGCGCGCGGCTGTGCTTCGTCGCGCTCGGCGCGCCCAAGCAGGAGCTTTTCGCCGACCGGGCGGTGAGCGCGGGCGTGCCGTGCGGTTTCATCTGCATAGGCGCGGCGGTCGATTTCATCGCCGGAACCCAGAAGCGCGCCCCCCTCTGGATGCAGCGGGCGGGGCTGGAGTGGGTCTTTCGCCTGCTCACCAACCCGCGGCGGCTGGGCCTGCGCTATGCCAGGAGCGCCGTCGTTTTCGCCAAGGTGGCGTGGCGGCAGTTCACCCACGGCCCCGCCGGGGCGGAAAGGAGCCGCTGATGGACAAGCGCCGGCTGATGATAATCCATCCCATCGACCCGCGCGGCGGCAAGGTGGGCGGCATAGAAACCCACGTGCGGCTGCTGCTGGCCCGCTGCCCGGAGGATTTCTCCGTGTGCCTGATCGGCGTGGATGGGCGCGGCGATCTGCAATTGGGCAAGCCGGTGACGCTGGAGGCGGAGGGGCGGGCCTTCGACTTCCTGCCGGTTCTCCATTACCCGGAAGAACGGATGCACGAGGCGGCCACCTCCATCCGCCAGTCCCTGACCTTCCGCTTCCTGCTGGCCATGCTGCGCCATCTGCTGGCCATCCGCCGCCTCGCCGGCAAGGGGCCGGTGTCGGCGGACGTGCAGCGCTTCGAGTTTTCGCTCATCCCGCGCCTGTGCGGCGTGCCGTTATTGCAGCAGATCCACGGCGAGGGCCAGAAAGGCGACAAGATGGACAGCCTGATCTCGCGCCACTGGGGCATATACGAGATGGGCGAGGCCATGGCCATGCGCCTTTGCGCGCGCGCCATATGCGTGACCCCGGCGCGCGTCGAGCAGATGGCGAAAAAATATCCCCGCCACGCGCACAAGCTGGAGTTCATGTCGGTGTCGGTGGACACCGGCGTGTTCCGCCCCACCCCCTTCGACACCTCCGACGGCAAGATGAAGATCGTCTTCGCCGGGCGCTTCGACGCCTTCAAGGACCCGCCGCTGATGTTCTCGGTGCTGGCGAGGCTGAGGGAAAAGCTCGATGGGCGGGTGGAATTCCACTACATCGGCAAGAGTTCCACCGGGCGCTTCGCGGAATTCGCCGCCATCGAGGACATGACCGTCTTCCACGGCTTTCAGGATCGCGATGGCGTGGCGGAAATCCTGCGCAAGGCGCACGCGGGGATTCTCACCTCCTATTTCGAGGGCCTGCCGTGCTTCATGATGGAGGTGCTGGCCTCGGGCAGGCCGCTGGGGGTGATCCGCCTGCCGCAGTTCGAGATCCGCCTGCCGGATTACGCGCCGCTGATGGTGGAGGGCGTTTCCGGCTTCATGCGCGAGCGCGACGAGCAGGATCGCGCGGCCACGGCGGAGCGCATGGCCGACGGTTTCGTGGAAATGTGGGAAGACATAGTTTCGGGCCGTTACGACCCGAGGCTGATAGCCGGGCGCGCCATTCCCTACTCCATCGACGTGCAACTGCCGCGCCTGTTCGAACGCCACCGCCAGATACAGGACGGCACGGACATGCCGCTGGGCAACGTGATGGCCCAGATGCAGGGTCAGGGTTAGACTGGATTTACAGGTATTTCTTCCACAGCGCCCCTTCGCCCAGCGTCTCGACGAAAGCCGCGTGTTTTTCGCGCTCCTCGTCGCTTAGCAGCGGCGGCAGGGGCTTTTCGCGCTGGCCGTAACGCTGCTGGCCGGAGGGCGCGGCCGTGTCATTGGCCGCCGCCCGCCCGGCGGGGGAAGTCTCGTGAAGCAGGGTCAGGCCGATCTGGCGGCCCCCCGTCAGCTCCAGGTATACCTCGGCCAGTATCTCGGCATCGAGCAGCGCCCCGTGCAGGGTGCGGTGGGCATTGTCTATGCCGAAGCGCTTGCACAGGCCATCGAGCGTGTTGTTGGCCATGGGGAAGCGCCGCCGCGCCATTTGCAG
>CAZXTT010000205.1:0-3194 GCA_964643775.1 uncultured Rhizobiaceae bacterium
GCGCTGGCCTGTTGTCTCACGATTGCTTGTGGGTGTTTTTCATCCATCCCCTGACGGCCTGCCTCGCGCCCGTGGCGGCGAGGCCCCCGGCGGTCAGGGGCAGATAAGGAGCAGGAGAGCGGAAAGAGGCGCGCGCGAGGAAAGCTCCGCGCCCCTGGGGGCGGAGGGGAGGTTGCCTGCGTATGTGGCGCGCGTGGTGGTCATGGGCGTGTCTTGGCAGCTCTTTCCACGAAATCGGTCTGCAAAGCTTATGCAATGATGGGGAGAAAAAGTAAATAGAGCATTTCAGCGGTTCGCCGGTATCCACCAGGGTCTGGTCTCAATAAATGCATGGCGCATTGAATGGCTGCCGGCGGCCCCCCACATTCATAAGCAGGGGGCGGTCTTCGGCGCAAATGGAGGTGGATTGCCATGAAACGGCGGATTTTCACGTTGATGCTGCTGGCTGGCATGGGGGCGGCAATGGCGGGGGCGGTGTCTGCTCATGCTTATGACGGCGAATATTTCAGGGTTTGCCGCCTCAACCCCTACGGTGACAACTACCTGTCCCTGCGCACCTGCCCTTCCACGCGGTGCCGGGAGATCTTCCGCATGGGGCCGGGCGTCGAGGTGAGAAGCATCAATCCCTATACCCGCCGGGGGTGGTGGAACATAGAAATATTGCCGGGATACCGGGGAGCCGGACTTACGGGATGGGCCTACGGGCGCTATCTGTGCCCTTCCGACCCGCCACCGGGATACTGAGCGGGCGCCCAACGTGCCTGCGCGCATCATGATTGCGCCATATTCGGCGGGTCGCGCCGGGGCCGTCATGATGTCAACACCAAAGTATCACGACTTTTGCCCGCGGCCGGCCAGCGGATGACATGGGCCGGTGGCTTGTTATGCGGGCCGCGCAAATGACGCGGCGCTTCATGAGCATAACAAGAGAGGGACTGACCCATGTTGAAGAAGATCCTGCTTTCCGCCTCCGTGGTTTCGCTGCTGGCCGCCCCGGTCATGGCCGGGGACATGACCTGCGCCGCCATGCTGGAGAAGGCCGACAAGGCGGCCGCCGAGGCCAAGCTCGACGAGGCCGCCGGCAAGGCGCTGGCGGAGATGAAGGCCAAGGCCGAGGAGCAGGCCAAGGCCGGCGACGAGGCCGGCTGCAAGGCCACCGCCGCCGAGATGCTCAAGGCGCTCGGGGCGGAATAAGGCCTGATTTTCAGGCTCCCTGAAACGGCAACGCCGTGGTCACCATTGGCCACGGCGTTTCAATATTGTTAACAATACCTTTGTATGATTCGGCGACATATGCAAAGAAACAAGACATGCTCGAATCGGACAGAAAGATGCTTCTGAAAGCCATACGCCTGCTGGAGATGGGCGACTGGGAAGCCGCCCACAAGATCGCCCAGCGCAATCCCAATGCCTATGGCAACTGGCTGCACGCCATATTGCACAAGATCGAGGGCGACCGCTCCAACGCCGCCTACTGGTATAACCGCGCCGGGGCCCCGGAGCGCATAGCCATGCGCGCCGAGGATGAGCTGCGCGAACTGAGCGCCGAGCTGGAACGGGGTTGATGCCGGCCGAAGGCTGAATGCCCGGCAAGCGAAGGGCCGCCGCCATTGCTTCATGGCGGCGACGCCGACACATCGTTCATCATCACGGCTTGATTACCGCCAAACCACCGCCAGATCACCGCCCGCGCCGGCGTTCCATCGCCGCGGCGGTCTTCGCCAGGCGGGCGAGGTTCACGAACTCGGCGCGGTAGCCGAAGGGATCCTTGCCGCGGGCGGAGAGGCCCATGGCTATCACGTCGTCCCAGGTCATGGAGCCGGTGAACTTGCCGCCGCGCAGCAGTTGCGCGAAGCTGGCGGCGGCGATGGAGAAGCGCACGTCCGCCGGGGCCGCGTCGAGGCTGCCCACCTCGTCGGCCTTGCTCACCGCCCTTGTCATCAGGCGGGAGGTCTTCTCGCCGGGCAGCTTGTAGCGGATTTTCACATGGGCGTATTCGTCCGCCTTGCCGCCCGTGGCCGGGGTGGCGGGCCTGGCGTAGCGCGGCGCGTCCAGCCAGCCCTTGTGGCCGCGGGGGATGAATTCGTAGATGGCGGTCACCGTGTGGCCCGCGCCGATGTCTCCGGCGTCCACCTTGTCATTGTTGAAATCCTCGCGCTTCAGCTTGCGCGTCTCGTAGCCGATCAGGCGGTATTCGGACACCGTGGCGGGGTTGAATTCCACCTGTATCTTGACGTCGGAGGCGATGGTGAAAAGGGTGCCGGAAAGCTCCCTGACCAGCGCCTTCCTGGCCTCGTTCAGGGTGTCGATGTAATGGGCGTTGCCGTTGCCGTTCTGGGCCAGCGCCTGCATCAGCAGGTCGTTGTAGTTGCCCTGTCCGAAGCCCAGCACGCTCAGCGTTATGCCGCTGTCGCGTTTCCTGGCCACGAAGTCCTCCAGCTGGCGCGGGTCGCGGATGCCGACGTTGAAATCGCCGTCGGTGGCCAGGATAACGCGGTTTACGCCGCCCTTGCGCATGGCGCTCCCGGCCAGCGCGTAGGCCTGCCTGATGCCCTCGCCCCCGGCGGTGGAGCCGCCCGCGGCGAGGTTCTCCAGCACCGATATTATTTTCGCCCTTTCCCTGACCGGGGTGGGCGGCAGGGCGGTGCCGGCGCGCCCGGCATAGGTGACCACGGCCACCGTGTCGTCGGGGCGCAGGTTGGCCAGCATCATGCGCAGGGAGTTTACAAGCAGCGGCAGCTTGTCCGGGGCCTGCATGGAGCCCGAGGTGTCGATGAGGAACACGAGGTTGGCGGGCGGGCGCTGGCCGTTCTTCACCTCGTAGCCCTTGATGCCTATGTGCATCAGGCGCGCGCCCTGTTTCCACGGGCTGGGCAGCACCCTGACGGTGGTCCGGAAGGGCTTCGTCCTGTCCTCGGGGGCCGGGTAGTCATAGTCGAAATAGTTAATTATCTCCTCGCTGCGCACGGCGTCGCGCGGCGGCAGGATGCCCTGGTTGAGCATGCGCCGCACGAAGGCGTATGAGGCCGTGTCCACGTCGATGGAGAAGGTGGAGACGGGGGCCTCGGCCACCAGCTTCACGGGGTTGTCGTCGAAATGGCGGAAGCGGTCGCGGCCCTGGTCGCGCCACGCCGGGGGGAGCGCCTCCGGGGAGGGGGAGATGGCGTAAGGCATGGGGCCGGAAGGGGCGATCA
>CAZXTT010000206.1:0-9819 GCA_964643775.1 uncultured Rhizobiaceae bacterium
GTATGACATGTTCATGGAGCGCGCCGCGGCGGATATGGATCCATGCTCGCCAATACGCTCCAGCAACACCACCCGCCCGAAACCGAGAAAGGTGTCGCCATCAGGCCCATCGATCCACACCCGCCCATGCAGGCGATAGGGGGATTTGCCGTCACTCTTGCCCATGGGCGCAATATACAGCCATGCATAACGCTGATCAAGAAGGAGAAGCGGCAGCATACGTTATGCGGCGATTTGGCTCTCCCCTGTAATAATGATGGCAGGGGCTCATGCCGCAGTAGTGTGCGCCCTCTCCGCCATTGCCATATATCTCTTTGGCTGCCTTCCTGTTGCCGGAAAGGTGTTGTCCGTGGTGGGGGCGGTAAAGTGATGGTGAAAAGGCTTTGGTTGTCCGGGGTGGCGCGGTGGCCTATATATTTCTGGCCTTGTAATGACAGACGGTGAGTGGCCCGCATGGACGGATATGGCGGCATGATTGGACGCAGGGGGTTCCTGGCGCTGGCGGCGGCGGGGGTTTCTTCTCTGGTGGCCGTGCCGGCTTCCGCCCAGGTGCGCACCAACTTCAACCGCCGCCCCACCGCGCCCACCAGGACACAGGTGCTCACCGGCGAAGGTGACGATGCCTGGCCCATGGTCTCGGCCCAGTCGCCGGCGCTGATGGAAGAGGCAATCGCCCGCTACGAGATAATCGTGCGCCGCGGCGGCTGGCCCAGGCTGCCCCGCGGGCGCATACTGGTGCCCGGAGCGCGCAGCAAGCGGGTGCGCATCCTGCGCCGGCGCATGATCGCCGAGGGTTACCTGCCGCCGGAAGCAGCCAGCAATTCGAAGAAGTTCGGCAAGAAGCTGGCCAAGGCGCTCCTGCGTTTCCAGCGCAACCTGGGGCTGAGGGCCAGCGGCTACGTGGACGAGGCGACGCGGCGGGCGCTCAACGTCTCCGCCGAGGCGCGGCTGGAGACGCTGTATGCCAACCTGCCGCGCATGGAATGGGCCGTTCAGGGGGTGGCCCCGCGCTATATCGTGGTCAACATCCCGGCGGCGCAGCTCGAGGCGGTGGAGAATGGCCGCGTCTATTCGCGCCACAACGTCATCGTCGGCAAGCCGGACAGGCCCAGCCCGTCACTGATCTCGAAGATCTCGGAGATCAACTTCAATCCCTACTGGACGTCGCCGGCCTCCATCGTGAGGAAGGACATCATCCCCAAGGCGAAGAAATCCACCCGCTTCCTGCGCGACATGAACATCCACATCATCGACCCGGCCAGCGGCGAGGAGATAGACCCCAGGACGATAGACTGGGACACCCTCGACCCCAGGCGCTACCTGTTCCGCCAGGAGCCGGGCAAGGGCAACGCCATGGCCTCGGTGAAGATAAACTTCCCCAACCGCCATGCCGTCTACCTGCACGACACGCCGGGCAAGCAGTTGTTCAACGCCATCTCGCGCTATTACTCGTCGGGCTGCGTGCGGGTGGAGCGGGTGCATATCCTAACCGAGTGGATCCTGCGCGGTCAGAACGGCTTCGACCGCAGGCACATCGATGAAATCGTCAAGTCATTGCAGCGCGTAGATGAAAAGGTTCAGGACAGGCCGTCGCTGATAATCGGCTATTTCACCTCTTGGGTGACCGGCGACGGGCAGGTGCATTTCCGCGATGATATCTACCGCCTCGACGGCTCCGGCTTCGTCCACGGCCAGCCGCAGCCGGTAACAGCCGAGGCAAGGGCTCACGGGGCTGGGTGAGGCCAAGGCCCACGGGGCTGAGTTAAGCTTCTCAGGCCTTCTCTTCCAATGCCGCCGCCAGTCTTATGAAATCCTCCACCGCCAGCTCCTCGGCGCGTGCCGTGGGGGCGATGCCGCATGATTGGAGCAGGGCCTCGGGGTCGTCGTGGATGCTTTTCAGCGCCTTGCGCAGCATCTTGCGGCGCTGGCCGAAGGCCGCCGCTGTCAGCCGTTGCAGTGTTGCTGAATCCTTCGGTTCCTCAGGCCCTGGGGCAGGAGCTATCCGCACAACCGATGAAGTCACCTTGGGCGGCGGGGTGAAGGCCTCGGGGGGAATGTCGAACAGCTTGCGGGCCCTTGCCCGCCACTGGGCCAGTATGGCCAGCCGCCCGTAGGCCTTGCTGCCGGGGGCGGCGGTAATGCGCTCGGCCACCTCGCGCTGGAACATCAATGTCAGGGAGGCCCACCACGGCGGCCATGGCTCGCTGTTCAGCCAGCCGGTGAGCAGCGGGGTGGCTATGTTGTAGGGCAGGTTGGCCACCACCTTCACCGGCATTCCCGCGCGCGCGGCGATCTCCCCGTGGTCGAGGCGCAGGGCGTCGGCGTGGATTATCTCCAGCCGCCCCGGCCAGCGCCCGGCTATCTGTTCCAGCGCCGGCAGGGCCCGCTCGTCGCGCTCCAGGGCGATCACCTTCTCCGCCCCTTCCAGCAGCAGGGCGCGGGTCAGGCCGCCGGGGCCGGGTCCGACCTCCAGCACCGCGTGGCCGGCCAGCGGCGCGGCGGCGCGGGCGATCTTGCGCGTCAGGTTGAGGTCGCACAGGAAGTTCTGGCCCAGCGACTTCCTGGCCCGCAGGCCGCAAGCGGCTATCACCTCGCGCAGGGGCGGCAGGCCGTCGTCGCTTGCCGGGGAGGGGGTCATGTGGCCTGCTCTCCAGCGGCTTGACCTTCCGCGGCCTGTTCCTGCGCGGCGCTCGCGGCCATTGAATGGGCCATGCGGATGGCCGCCAGCAGGCTGTCGGGGCGCGCCTTGCCCAGCCCCGCGATATCCAGCGCCGTGCCGTGATCGGGCGAGGTGCGCACGAAGGGCAGGCCGAGGGTGACGTTGACGCCGCCGTGGAAATCCAGCGTCTTGACCGGGATGAGCGCTTGGTCGTGATACATGCACAAGGCGGCGTCATAGTTGGCGCGCGCCTCGGTGTGGAACATGGTGTCGGCGGGCAGGGGGCCGAATGCGTCGATGCCCTCGTCGCGCAGCTCGGCTATTGCCGGCTCGATGATGGTCCTTTCCTCGTTGCCCATGCGCCCGCCTTCCCCGGCATGGGGATTGAGCGCGGCGATGGCGAGCCGCGGCGAGGGCAGGGCGAAGAAGCGGCGCAGGGCGGCATCAACCACCCGCCCCTGGCGGACGATCATGGCGCTGCTCAGCCTGTCCGGAACTTCCGCCAGCGCCACGTGGACGGTAAGCGGAATGGCGCGCAACCCGGCGGCAGTCAGCATCATCACCGGCTCGGCCCGGTAGCCCGCCTCGCGCGCCAGGTCGGCTATGAAATCGGTATGACCCTCGAAGGAAAATCCCGCCTCGTAGAGGCTGTGCTTCTGCAGCGGCAGGGTGACCATGCCGGAGGCCTCCCCGGCCAGTGTAAGGGCCACCGCGCCGCGGATGGCGGCGATTACCGCCGGGGCGCTCTCCGCCAGCGCTTCTCCCGGCGCGTCGGGCAGGCCGCGCGCCTCTTCCAGCGGCAAGACCGGCAGGGCGTGGGCAAACACCGAGGCCGCCTCAACGCAGCCTGCTATCTCCCGCACCGGCGCGTCGATCCCGGCGCGGGCGGCCCGCGCGCGCAGCAGTTCCGCGTCTCCCAGCAGGCAGAAGGGCGGGCCCTCGCCATGCAGCTTACGCCACGCCATGAGGGCCGTCTCCAGCCCTATGCCGCCCGGTTCGCCGAGCGTCATTACAAGCGGGGGCAGGGAATCGTGTTGCCTGGGCATGGGATGAACGAGGCTCTCAGCGCAATGCCAGCTTCTTGTCCTTGTATTCTATGTAGGCGCGCCGCCGCAGGTCCTTCATCACCCGCTCCACCTCGCGCGACATGGCCTCGGAGCGCACCATGGCGGCGATTTGCTCCTTCTTCGGCCGCGGCGGGACGATCTTGCGGGTGCCGCAAAAGGCCAGGAACTGTATGCCGCCCCTGGTGCGGATGGGGCCGACGAGGCGCTTCGTTCCGGCCTTGCGCAGGGCGTTGCGCAGCTCCTTGGGCATGCGCCGCGGGTCGGCTTCCAGCGTGCGGGAGATCTTGACGTTGAAAATCCCCGATGCCGCCTTGCGCAGGGTGGAGCAGCCGCGGTAGCGCTTCATTATCTGCTGCGCCTCCACCATGCGCGCATACATCAATTGCTGGCGCATGGCCGGGGCCACGTTTTCCACCGGCATGGTGACCTGGCGCACCCGGTATATGGTTATCGGCCGCAGGCGCGGGTCGGACATTATCTTGCGGTAGCGGCGGTCTATCTCCTGCTGATCCACCTTGGGCGATATGCGCTTGCCGGTCTTGCGCGCCATGGCGCGAAACAGCAGCGTCGAGCGCACGTATGAGCGCAGGGTGCTCATGCGCACCCCGGCCTTGCGCAAGGTGGCCTTCAGCTTGCTCATGCCGCCCATGTTGGCGGCCATTTTCTCCACCGCCTTGTTTATGGCCGTATCCGGCACCTCCAGCCCCATTTTGCGCGCTTCCGTCTCCAGCACCACGGCGTTGACCACCGAGCGGAAGGCCCCCTTGCGGGTGCGCGCCCCGCCGACGATGGAATTCAGCTTAAGCCGTTGCGATACGTCGAAGCTGGTCACCGGCACGTCGTTGACCAGCGCCAGCACCTTTCCCGCCAGCGCCTGGTGAGAACCGGCCAGGACGAGCACGGCCAGCATGAGCGTCATTGCCAGCAAGCGGCGCGGGTAACGGAGCTTGTTCGGTGCGGTCGAGGGCATTCAGGCTTTCCCGTTTTTGCTTGGGACGGTCGATATCTTCCTTGAATCAGGACAAAATGTGTTCCCACGATGTCAGAAGGGCTTTTCAGGCTTCGAAACAGAGCCGCCCAGGGTCTTGAAAATGACCGACAGGGATATCTTGTGAGACGATATGGCGTCGGCGTCGGAAGTGAAATTCTGTTCGTATTTGAGCCGCACGTTCAGGCAGTCGCAATCGTAACCGATGCCGATGCCGCGCTTCACCGACCTGCTGCTGGCCAGGTCGTAACGCCAGTCGCCGAACAGCGTCCAGTTGCCACGGAAGTTCCATGCCGCCGCCGCCGCTATCTGCTCGCTGCGGCTCGTCCGCCCATGCTCCGGATCGGCGGCGAGATCGGTGTAGAGGACAGAGCCGCTGATGCCATTCCACGAAAGCCCGGCGTGCGCCTCGTGGGCCTTGAGCTCGCCCTCCGAAACATCGAAGCGCCCCGTCCAGCTCATGCGGAAGTGCTCGTTGGGGGCGAAATCGACCGCCGCCACCAGGTCGGAAATATCATCGGCCAGGCCACTTCCGGCGGCCCGTCCGAAGCTGTTGCGCCCGCTCAGGTGCAGCGACTGGCCGACGGATGCGCGCAGGAAGCCGCCGGATGGCAGGTAAAGCCCGTAGAGCAGCCCGGCGTTGGCGCGCACTCCGCCCTCGAAGCGGTCATGCCCCGAGAAGCGGTTATGCAGGAACAGGTTGTGGGCCGAGAAGTTGAGCGAAATGGCATCCTCGTTGCCGATTTCATCCCGCCTTGTTTCATCCCGCGCGGCAATGAACTGAAATACCGGCGTCACAACGTGGCGGCCAAGGGCGCCGGTGCTAAGAAACGGCCAGCGCAGGTCTATTCCCGCCGTCGGCAACAGCCGCAAGACGGTCTGCGGGTCGCGCACCCCGCCGGGGACCGAAGGATCGGGCAAATGGCGGTTGTGATATACATCCATGCGCATGCGGGCGAATGGCTGGGCCACGATGCCGGCCGATGACACCATGCGCCGCCGCCAGATCAGCTCCGAGATCATGCGCGACTGGCTCTTTGCCTGGTTGACCCCCGAAAACGGCGTGTTCCCGCCGTCCCGGCGCAATGAATATACATGCGATGCATAGGTCAGCTCGCCGCCCAGGATATCCTGCTGGAACGTGTGGTAGAAATGAACATCCGGCAGCGCGGTTTCCGCTCCCATGAGGCTGCTTTTCATACGGTAATGGGACAGCTCGCCGATAAAATAGTTGCGCCCGTCCAGCCCCGCCAGCCATATGCGCGATTCCCAGTCCGTCCCGTCACGCACGTCATAGCGTTGCATCACCGTGCGGTCGCTGGCCAGCGCGCCATCGAAGCCCCATTTCCAGCGTGAATTGAGGCGGAAGTCACCCTTGGCCCAAACGTGCCCGCGCCACTTGCGGTCGCCCGGCGGGTCGATTTTCCGGTGGTTGAACTGGCGGATGCCGCCGGCCGATATGGAATATGTGCCGCTGGCCACCCGGTGCCGCCACAGGGCTTGCGCATATACCCCGGTCTTGCTGTATGCGGTGGGGATCAGCGTTATGTCGTAATTGGGCGCCAGGTTGATGAAATACGGTATGGATGCATAAACCCCCAGGTCCTTCTTGTATCCGGCCCTGGGCGTAAGAAATCCGGTGGCGCGCTTGTGTTTGGGGTCGGGGTGGCTGAAGTAGGGCAGCCAGAAAACCGGCACTCCCCACATCTCCATGGTCATGTTGCGGTGAAATATGCGCCCCTTTCGCTCGTCATGCACCGCTTCTTCCGATTTCAGCTCCCATGTCGGTGTGCCGTCGTCGAGCACGCAAACGCTGCAACGGGTATAGCTGACGTTGGTGTAGGTGGTCAGGTAGCCATCACGGCGCCTGGCGTAACGGGCCTTCAGCGTGGCGTCGTTGGTCAGCAGCAGGCGCAGATGGCGCGCGAAGCCATTGCGGAACTTCTCATCGACATTGACATAATCGGCCAGCAGCACGTTGCCGTTGGGCTCCTCCAGGACCACCTCGCCATGGGCATAGAGCTGATCACGCGCCCGGTCATAGATCACCTTGCTGGCATGCAGGGTATAGGGGCCATATACGATTCTCACCTTCCCCACCGCCGTCGCCACGTTGCGTTTGGCGTCGAAGATTATGCGCTGGGCGAGAACGTCTATCGGCGTGCCGGGGGCCGGTTTCTTCGTATGGATCCTGGGCACCTCGACGCGCGCCTGCGCGGCGGCGAAGGGGAGGGCCACCAGCAGGGCCGGCAGCAAGGCCGCCAGCCACCGTCGCGGGTTCTCCTTTCCCCTCTTCCTCGGCGCGTTCATGAAACCCCTTGCTGCCCGCTGGTGATGAAGGGCCGGGCATAGGTCTGGTCAACCAAACCCGGCCAAGCCGACTCAATCCATCTTCTACCCTGAAACGGCGGTGAATTTAAGGCCCGGCAAGCATTTTTTAACTCTTGCGCGGGCTTGCCATTTGCCCCTGCCGCTCATAGGGTCGGCGGTGGATTCCGGATCACATGGAAATTGCCTGAAAACGGGAGCAACAAATGAAAGTCACCTTCGATTCGTCCACCGATGCGCTGCGAGAGGGCGTGTGCGTTGGTTTCGTGGTCAAGGACGGGAAATTGCCGCCCATGCTGGCGGAGCTGGACGAAAGGACCTCCGGCCAGTTGAGCCGCGCCTGCGAGGCGGTGGAGTTCAAGGGCGGCGAGGGGCAAAGCGTAGACATACCGGCCCCGGCGGGGCTCGCTGATGTCAGCCGCGTGCTGATAATCGGCGCCGGCAAGGCGGAAGACCTCGACGAATACGCCGCCGAGCGGCTGGGCGGGCGCATGGCCGCCGCCTTGCGCGCCGGCAAGGTGAAAAGGGCCGCCGTGGCCGCCGGGCTTCCCGAGGATGCGCCGCTCGATGCGGGCAGTTTCGCCGCCCGCGTGGCCTCCGGGGCGCGTTTGCGCAATTACAGCTTCGACGCCTACAAGACGAAGAAGAATGGCGACGGCGAGCGCGAAAATGACAAGAAGCCGCTCGTCGAGGAGCTGACCATGGTCACCCCGGCGGCGAAAGAGGCGCTGGAGGCCTTCGCGCCGCTCGCGCTGCTGGCCGATGCGGTTCACATGGCGCGCGACCTGGTCAACGAGCCGGGCAACGTGCTCAACCCCAAGACATTCGCCGCCCGCGTCGAGGAGCTGGGCGAGCTGGGCCTCGAGGTGGAGGTGCTTGGCCCCAGGCAACTGAAGGCCGACAACTTCAACGCCCTGCTGGCGGTGGGGCAGGGCTCGAGGAACAAGCCGCGGGTGGTCGTCATGCGCCATGACGGCGGCAAGAAGGGCGACAAGCCGCTGGCCTTCATCGGCAAGGGGGTGACCTTCGATTCGGGCGGCATATCCATCAAGCCCTCGGCCAGCATGGACGAGATGAAGGGCGACATGGGCGGCGCGGCGGCGGTGGTCGGCGTCATGCGGGCGCTGGCGGCGCGCAAGGCGAAGGTCAACGCGGTGGGCGTCATCGGGCTGGTGGAGAACATGCCCGACGGCAAGGCCCAGCGCCCCGGCGACATCGTTATTTCGCGCTCCGGCCAGAGCATCGCGGTGCTCAACACCGACGCCGAGGGAAGGCTGGTGCTGGCCGACTGCCTGGACTACGCGAAGGAAAAATTCGACCCCGCCCTGATGATAAACCTCGCCACCCTGACGGGGGCGATAATCGTCTCGCTGGGCAAGGAACACGCCGGACTGTTCTCCAACGACGACGAGCTGGCCGGCAAGATAACGGAGGCCGGAAAGGCCACCGGCGAGCGGGTGTGGCGGCTGCCGCTGGATGAGGCCTACGACAAGATGATCGACCACGACATGGCCGACATGAAGAACCTGGGCTCCGGGCGCGGCGAGGCCGGCTCCATCGTCGCCGCCCAGTTCCTGCAACGCTTCGTCGGTGATGTCCCCTGGGCGCACCTCGACATAGCAGGCACCGCCATGGCGGCCCCGAAATCCGACATAAACGACAGCTGGGGCTCCGGCTGGGGCGTGCGCCTGCTGAACAGGCTGGTGGAAGAGCGCGAAGAGTAGCAGGCCCCGCGCCCCCCGCGCCCCGCGCCCCGCGCATGTTGGTTCAGCGCCCCAGCCACGCAGGGCATGTGAAATCTGAACCTCGATTGAGGTTTAGATCTGTCACGATACGAGCGATTCCCCTCTCTCCCGTCCTCTTCGCGGGTCGGGGCAGGAGCCACAGCCATCGCAGGTCGGGAGACCCAGACCGGCGAGAACCGGCAAGGAAATCTGAACCTCGATTGAGGTTGAGATTTGTCACGGCACGAACAACTCCCCTTCCAGCCCTCTGGGCAGGTCGGAAGCCCCAGACCGGCTGCGGGAGACACACCTTGTGCCTCCTGCGCATGTCGGTGGCCTGCCACATGGAGACATTTAAAATCTAAACCTCAATTCAGGTTTAGATTTGTCATGGCACGAGCGGCTCTCCCTTCCAGCCCTCCGGATGCCTCTATCAACATGGTTTCCAGTGACAATCGATGAGCGGGAGCGCCAGTGGTGCACTGATTTGGTTTCTCGAGGCGGTTTTCCGGGGTGGTTTTCCTGTCTTTCAGGGCCTTATCGGGCCGGTTTTGCCGATTTTGGGCGGATTCCGCCCTTAGCCGCCCGCTGCCCGGCTCTCCAGCCATACGTAGCGGCGCAGGTTCCAGGCCAGGTTGGCCATGCCGATCTTCGCCCTGGCCCGAGCCAGCCCGATGGTGCGCACGAACAGGTTCATTTCGTTCTTCAGCCCCGCGAATACATGCTCGACCAAGGCGCGCACCTTTGACTTGCGGCCATTGGCCCGCGCCAGGCGTTCAGGCAATGGCCGCCCCTTGGGCTTCTTGTGATGAATATGCGAGACCAGGCCGCGCTTCTTCAGCATCCTTTCGTTTCTCTTCGAGCGCCAGGCCGTGTCCGCCCACACATCAGAGGCCATGTTCTCCGCATCCACCAACTCCGCCAGCCGCGTGCCGTCATGGGCCGCCGCATCGTCGGAAAGGCCATGCAGCGCCTGCAGAACCATAACCTTGAACATCGAAACCGGGTCAAACAGCGGTCGCCAGCACTGCTTCCTGTCCGACGCCCGGCTTT
>CAZXTT010000207.1:0-2991 GCA_964643775.1 uncultured Rhizobiaceae bacterium
TTCAGGTGCGCCGCGTCCCCCACCGCCCACTGGTATGGCAGGAGCAGGAAGTTGAAGATCGGGTTGGCGAAATAGAAGCTGACGATGAAGGCAATGACGAAGCCGATCAGCGCCTTGATGAGCCGCTGGCGCAGCTCTATCAGGTGCTCGATCAGTGGCGCCTGCGAGGCCTCGATCTCGTCCTCTTCCGGCCTTTCGTTGTCCGCCGCGCTCATCGCCTAAGACTTCCTCCCGCTCTTCTTGCCGGCGCCCTTGCCGGAGGCCCTGGCGCTCTTGCCGGAGGCCCTGGCGCTCTTGCCCCTGGCGGCCCTTGTGCTTTTTGCGCTCTTTGCCTTGCCGCCTCCCGGCTTGGCGCTGCCTGCCCTGGCGGCCGCGGCCCTGGTTCCCGCGGAGCCCTTGCCGCCCTTTTTCGAGGCGCTTTTGCCCTTCGCCGCCCCGTTCTTTTTAGCCGCCTTGCCCGTTTTCACCGCCGCCGGGGCCGCCGCCTCCCCGTCGCCGTCCAGCGAGGCTATCGGGCGCTCGGTTTCGTCCAGCAGGTCGCCGTCGTCATCGACATCGTCATCATCGTCGCTGCTTTCGCCGCCCTTGCCGTCCTTGCCGCTGCCCTTGCCGCCGTCCTTCTCATCATCATCGAACTTGCCAGTCTCGTGGAACTGCTTTTCCAGCTCGGCGAATTCCTCGTCCAGGTCGGCCACCGAGAATTCCTTCATCTTGGTGACGTTGTCCTTGATCTCGTCGATGCCGGTTTCCTTCATCGCCTCGTCGAGGTGCCCCTGGAACTCGCGCGCCAGCCCCCGCACCTTGGCCACCACGTTGCCTATGGTGCGCAACAGGCGCGGCAGATCCTTCGGCCCCACGACAAGCAGGGCCACCACCGCGATGACCATGAGTTCCGTCGCGCCGAGTCCAAAATCAAACATCGCGCCGTCCGCGCCTGTCAGGGATTGATACAGTTATGGCAAGGTATGGCAAGGCCACCCGGAAGCGGGCCGCTTCTCAGCTTTCCGTCTTGGCCTTGGCCTTGTCCTCGACCGTCTTGGCGGCCTCCTGGGCCTTGTCCTCGATGGCCTTCTTGGTCTCGGCCACCTCTTCCTCTTCGTCCTGCAGGCCCTTCTTGAAACTCTTGATGCCCTTGGCGACATCGCCCATCAGCGACGAGATCTTGCCCGACCCGCCGAACAGGACGAGCACCACCACCAGAACGATCAGCCAGTGCCAGATCGAAAACGCACCCATGTAAACTCTCCTTTGCACCACCCTCTTCACACCACCCGTCAGGGGTGGGCTGTCACTTCATTCAGGCGGCACTATTGCAGAAAGCCAAAATCTTATCAATGCCATCAAGCCATCATGATGAACGGGGCCGCCGCCCGCCCAGCGCCCCGCGCCGGGCGCTGGCCGCCGCGCCGCCTCAATCGGGCAGGTGCATGTCCAGCGGCGGCTCCTCCTCGTCGTCCTCCGCCGGCTCCTCGTCGGGGCCCAGCAGGTCGTCGGAGGCCTGCTCGACGGCGAACAGGTCGTCGGGAATGTCGGAGCTGAGCAGCCCCGCCGCCTTCAGCTCGTTCAGCCCCGGCAGGTCGCCTATGCTCTCCAGCCCGAAATGCACCAGGAACTCCTCCGTGGTGCCATAGGTGACGGGCCGCCCCGGAGCCCGCCGCCGCCCGCGTATCTTCACCCAGCCGGTGCCCATGAGCGTGTCCAGCAGGCCGCCGGAGATGGAAACGCCGCGGATTTCCTCTATCTCGGCCCGCGTCACCGGCTGGTGATAGGCGATGATGGCCAGCGTCTCCAGCGCCACCCGCGACAGCTTGCGCTGTTCCTTCACCTCCTTGCGCAACAGGTAGCGCAGGTCCTCGGCGGTGCGCAGTTGCCACTTGCCGGCCACCTTGACGAGGTTGACCCCGCGCCCGGCGTATTCCTCGCCCATGCGCTCCAGCAGCGCCGCCACATCCACGCCGTCGGGCAGCGCCTCGCCTATCTCCTCTTCCGACAGCGGCTGCGAGGCGGCGAACAGCAGCGCCTCCAGCGCCCGCATCAATTGCGCCGGATCGGTGGGCGGGCGCATGACCGGGCTCTCCCTGCCCGTCTCGATTGCCTCTCCGCCCTGTTTCACCGCGGCCTGTGTCATGCCCCTCGTTCCTTCTCGTCAACCAGCCGAGCGCAGGTATATGGGCTCGAAATGCCCCTCCTGGCGCAGCTCCATGTCGCCCTCGCGCGCCAGCTCGAGAGCCGCGGCGAACCCCGACGCCATGGCCGAGCGCCGCTTGCCCGGATCGCCCAGGTATTCCATCAGGAACGCATCCAGCCGCGACCACCGGCTTATGCGCCCGCTCAGCCGCTCCAGCGCCTGGCGCGCCTCCTTGATCGTCCACACCGGCTGCGGCTCCACCCTGTAGCCGCGCTGTTCCGCCTTGCGCCGCGCCATCGCCCCGTAGGCGCGCAGGATGTCCACCAGCTTGTCGGTGTATCCGGTCAGCCTCTCCACCTCCAGCGGCTCCGGGCAGCCCCGCGCCCACACGTCCCGCCCCAGCAGCGGCGAGGCCATCAGCCGCTCCCCGGCGTCGCGCATCGCCTGCAGGCGCTTCAGGCGGAAGGCCAGCATGGCCGCCAGCTCCTCCGGCGGCGGCTCCTCGTCGTCCTCCGGCGGCGCGGGCAGCAGCAGCCGCGACTTCAGCCACGCCAGCCACGCCGCCATGACCAGCCAGTTGGCGGCCAGCTCCAGCCGCATGCGCCGCGCCTCGCGGATGAACCGCAGGTATTGCTCGGCCAGCGCCAGGATGGATATTTCCGTGAGATCGACCTTCTGCCGCCGCGCCAGGTCGAGCAGCAGGTCGAGCGGCCCCTCGAAGGACCCGAGGTCGAGCATCAGGCGCTCCTCGCCGCCGGGCCCCTCGCCGGAGTCCGTCACCAGCCGCAGCGGCCCCTCGCCATCGGGCCACTCCTCGCCCTGCCCGTCTTGCCGTGTCTCTTCGCGCCCTTCGCCCATGACCG
>CAZXTT010000208.1:0-9704 GCA_964643775.1 uncultured Rhizobiaceae bacterium
GGTGATCGCGCAAGCTCCGCCAGCAGCGGCGGCCTTGGGCCGTGATAGGCCTCCGCCGCCTCGGCCTCGAAGGGGTCGAAGCCCGCCGTCAGGTCGGCGGCCAGCGCCGCCGTCAGCGAGGCGTTTTCGCCCTTGCCGTCGCCGCGCGGCAGGCGCGCCAGCGCCACCAGCGTCTCGGCCAGCGCCTGCCCGTCTATGTCCCCCGCGGCGGACTGCCCGGGCAGATGCCCCAGTATGTGCAGCCCGCCGCGTATCTGCGCCTCCTTGATCTCGCACAGCCATGAATCCAGCCGCGCCAGGTCCTCCTCGTCCTCGCCGCGCAGCCCGGCGTCGGCGGCCACCCCGGAGGAATGGGCCAGCTCGAAGATATCGCGCCGCAGGGTATCGAGCCGCCCCCGGTCCATGCCGGAGGCCTGCCAGTATTCATCCACCAGCCGCTCCAGCTCGGCCAGCGGCCCGTGAATTTCGGCCCGCGCCAGGGGCGGCATCAGGTGGTCGATGATGACCGCATGGGTGCGCCGCTTGGCCTGCGCCCCCTCGCCGGGGTCGTTGATGATGAAGGGATAGAAATGCGGGCAGGGCGGGAACACGGCGGCCGGAAAGCACTCCTCCGACAGGGCCAGCGCCTTGCCCGGCAGCCATTCGAGGTTGCCGTGCTTGCCCACGTGAATGACCGCGTGGCTGGCGAATTCGTTCTCCAGCCACATGTAGAAGGCCAGGTAATTGTGCGGCGGGACCAGCGCCGGGTCGTGATAGGTGCCCCGCGGGTCGATGTTGTAGCCACGCGCCGGCTGGATGGCGCAGACCACGTTGCCCAGCCGCAGCACCGGCAGGTGAAAGGCATCGCCGGCAAGGGCCGGATCGTCTTCCGGCGCACCCCAGCGCGCTTGAATCCTTTTCCTCACTGCCTCCGGCAGCCTGTTGAAATGATTCAGGTAATCATCCAGCGACAAACGCTCCCCCTTGCCCTCGACGCGCGTCTCCGCCAGGGCCTCGATCAGCCGGTTGCCGTCTTCCGGCGCTCCTTCCACCCGGTATCCGCGCTCCCGCAAGGCGCGCAGGATGTTGATGACCGATGCCGGGGTATCCAGCCCCACGCCGTTGGCGATGCGTGAATCGCGGTTGGGATAGTTGGCCAGCACCAGCGCCAGGCGCTTGTTTTCGTTGTCCAGCCGCCGCAGCAGCACGTGGCGGGCCGCCAGCTCGGCGGTGAAATCGACCGCCCGTGGTTGCGGCTCGTAGCTGGTTATCGGGCATTGCAGCTCGTCGTGAAAGCGCCCCGGCTGCTTGAACGAAATGGCCCGCCCGATGATGCGCCCGTCCACCTCCGGCAGGGCCACGTGCATGGCCAGGTCGCGCGGGGACAGCCCCTGCGGGTTGTCGCGCCATGCCTCCATGGTGGAGCCGCTCATGACGGCCTTTATCACCGGCCTGTCGGGCAGGGCGAGGCCGGAGGCGAAGGCGGTGGTGTCGATGATGACGTCCGGCGTGTCGTCCTTCATCCATTCGGCGACGAAGGCGCGCGCCGCGGCATCCTTCAGCGAGGTGACGAAAACGGGCCGCGCGGCCAGTCCGCGCCCGGCCAGCGCCCGGCACAGGGCCTCGATGGGAGCGGTGAATCCGCCTTCCAGCAGCGCCCGGTAGAATATGACCGCCGCGCTTCCCCGCGCTTCCCGCGGCTCCATGCACCCCTCTTTCCATGTTCCGGCCACGGGCAGGGGCTCGGGCGCGGGCGCTTTCGCCTCCGGCCCTTCCCTCAGCAGGGCGGCGGCGTAATCCAGCACCCGGGCCATGTTGTCGGGCCCTCCGGCGGCGAACAGGCGGCGGAAGTTCTCGCATGCTTCCGCCGGCAGGGTGGAAAGCCCCGTCAGCTCTTCGTCGGCTTCCGCCCCGCCGGGCAGCAGCACCAGCTGCGGCTCGCCGCGTGCCGCCAGCGCCGTCAGCTCCTCCACCCCGTATGGCCAGTAGGGACGCCCGCCGAGGATGCGGGCGATTATCAGCTTCGCCTTGCCGGCGGTGCGCTCCACCCACATGTCCACCGACATGTCATGGCGCAGCAGCAACAGCGAGGCCAGGCGCAGGGAGGGGGAACCTTCCGCGCGCTCCCCGGCGGCCGATGCCAGCGCCGCCAGCTCGCTGTCGGCGGCTGAGAGGATGATGATGTCGGCAGGGTCCTGCGCCAGGTCGATGGCCTCGCCGCCGTCGCCAATGACCCCCGATGTGGCCGCCAGCAGGTGCATCAGGCCGCTCCCAGCGTGGCCCGCACCGCCTGTTCATCCAGCCCCTTCATGCCGATGACCACCAGTTGCCCGCGCCGCTGCTCGCCGTCCCGCCACGGGCGGTCGAACCATGCGTCGATGCGCGGCCCCGTGGCCTGCACCACCAGCCGCGCCTTCTTGCCCTCGACCTCGGCGAACCCCTTGCAGCGCAACACCGGGTGCTCGGCCACCAGCCTCTCCACCCTCGCCAGCAGCTCCCCGCGCTCCTGCGGGCGTGGCAGCTCGACGGCGAAGGTGACGAAATCGTCGTGGTCGTGATCGGGCTCGCCCTCCAGTTCGTGGTGGGTGGGGCGGTTGTCCATGTCGTCCTCCGCCGCCGCCGCCAGCCCCAGCAGGACGGCGGCATCGACCCGCCCGTGCTCGGCGGGAATGACCCGCACCCCGGGGCGCGCCTCGCGCCCGATATGGTCGCTCAGGGCCTTCAGGGCGGCGGCGTCGAGCAGGTCGGCCTTGTTCAGCACCACCATGTCGGCGGCCCGCAACTGGTCCTCGAACAGCTCGTGCAGCGGGCTTTCGTGGTCGAGGTTGACGTCGGCCTTGCGCAACATGTCGATGCGCGCCGGATCGGCGGCGAACAGCCCCTCGTGCACCGCCGGCGCGTCGGCCACCGTTATCACCCCGTCCACCGTCACCGCGGCGCGGATGTCCGGCCAGTTGAATGCCCTGACCAGCGGCTGCGGCAGGGCCAGCCCCGAGGTTTCGATGATTATGTGATCGGGACGCGGGTCGCGCTCCAGCAGCGCCGTCATCACCGGGATGAACTCGTCGGCCACCGTGCAGCAGATACAGCCGTTGGCCAGCTCCACGATGTCGCCGCCCGCGCAGGCCTCGTCGTTGCACCCCCTGACCAGCTCGCCATCGACGCCCACGTCGCCGAACTCGTTGATTATCAGGGCCATGCGGCGGGAGCCCGCGTTCTCCAGCAGGTGGCGGATGAGGGTCGTCTTGCCGGCTCCCAGGAAGCCGGTGATGACGGTGGCCGGAATGCGCCTCATCGGCCCTCTCCGTAAACCTCGCCGGGATCGAACAGGCGCTCGCCATCGGCCATCTCCAGCCCGCCGTCGTCAGCGATGCGGCGGTAGAAACAGCTCCTGCGCCCCGTGTGGCAGGCCGCCCCGCGCCCCCTGGGCAGCACCTTCAGCCATATGACGTCCTGGTCGCAGTCGGTGCGCGCCTCGATCACCTCCAGCACCTCGCCGGAGGTTTCGCCCTTCTTCCACAGGGCCTTGCGCGAGCGCGAGTAGAACACCGCCACCTTTTCCGACAGGGTGCGCTCCAGCGCCTCCCCGTTCATCCACGCGAACATCAGCACCTCGCCGCTTTCGGCGTGGCTGACTATGGCCGGGATCAACCCGGCATCATTGAAGCGCGGCGCGAAGCGCGCTCCTTCCTCGATGTCCCGTGTGGCGCTCATGGTGATGGCTGCTTTGGCTGAAGAAAAATGCCAGGTTCAAAGAGCAAAGGGAGCCGACGGGGTGCGCACCAGCTCCATGAAGCGCACCTGCAGCGCCGGATCGTCGCGGAAGGCGCCGAGGAACTCGGTGGTCACGGTGGCCACGTTGCGCTTCTCCACCCCGCGCAGCGACATGCACATGTGCACCGCCTCGATGAACACCGCCACCCCCCTGGGAGCCAGTTGCTGGTCGATGGCGTGGGCGATCTGGGCGGTCATCGTCTCCTGCGTCTGCAGGCGCTTGGCGAATATGTCCACCACGCGGGCCAGCTTGGATATGCCCACCACCTTGTCGTCGGGCAGGTAGGCCACGTGCACCCGCCCTATGAATGGCACCATGTGATGCTCGCAGTGGGAGGCGAACTCGATGTCGCGCAGCAACACGATGTCGTCATAGCCGCCGACGTCGTCGAAGGTGCGCGACAGCGCCTCGCGCGGATCCTCGTCGTATCCGGCGTAGAACTCGCGGAAGGCGTTGACCACGCGCTTGGGCGTGTCCCTGAGCCCCTCGCGGTCGGGGTCGTCACCGGCCCAGGCGAGCAGCGTGCGCACCGCCTGCATGGCCTCTTCACGCGATGGCCGCTCTATGTCCGGGCCCTTGCCTATGTTGGGAGTAGTCCTGGTTTTGGCCTGCATGGAATGTTTCCAATGATTGTCGTGGCCGCGCAGTCCCGCCTGACATGCGGGCAACGCAGTGGATGGTGAGATATGCAAATAGCCGCAAGTGTTCCCCAAAAGCAAGGGGAGGGCGGCAATTGTTTCCGTGAAGCGGCAAGGGCGGCGCGGCTCAGCGGCGCTCCCTGAGGGCCGCCGCCAGGGTGCCCTCGTCGAGGTAGTCCAGCTCGCCGCCCACCGGCACCCCGTGGGCCAGCCGCGTCACCCTTACATCGCACCCCTCCAGCGCGCGGGCGATGTAATGGCCGGTGGTCTGGCCCTCGACGGTGGCGTTGAGCGCCAGTATCACCTCGCGCACCTGGGGCCGCCCGGCGCGCTCCACCAGCGCCGGGATGTCCAGGTCTTCCGGGGTCACCCCGTCGAGCGGCGACAATACCCCGCCGGTGACGTGATAGCGGCCATCGAAGGCCCCGGCGCGTTCCAGCGCCCACAGGTCGGAGACATCCTCGACCACGCATATGACATCGTCGCGGCGCTTGGGGCTGGCGCATATGGAGCAGGGATTGACGGTATCGAGATTGCCGCACTCGCTGCACGTCTTGACCGCCTCCGCCGCCTGGTTGAGGGCCGCCGCCAGCGGCGCCAGCAGCGTCTGGCGGTTCTTCATCAGGTGCAGCACGGCGCGCCTGGCCGAGCGCGGCCCAAGCCCCGGCAGGCGCGCCAGAAGCTGCATCACCCGTTCGATCTCCGCTCCCGTGCCGTGGTTGCTCATGGTAAGGGCCAGTCGTCAGAACGGCATGTTCATGCCCGGCGGCAGGGACAGCCCGCCGGTGGCCTCCTGCATCTTCTCCGCCACCAGCGCCTCCATCTTCGCCTTGGCGTCGTTATGGGCGGCGATCAGCAGGTCCTCGAGGATTTCCCGCTCCTCCGGCTTGAGCAGGGATTCGTCGATGTCCACGCCCTTCATCTCGCCCTTGCCGGAGAGCCGCACCGACACCATGCCGCCGCCGGCGGTTCCCATGACCGTGGTTTCCTCCAGCTCCGCCTGCATCTGCTGCATGCGCGCCTGCATCTCCTGCACCTGCTTCATCATCTGGCCGAGGTTCTTCATGCCGGTCAGTCCTCGTCGTCGTGGCTGTCGTGGGGTTCGCCGCCGGCGGTGTTCTCCGGCGGGCGCACGCTTATTATGCGCGCCTGCGGAAAGCTCTCGAGCAGGGCGCGCGCGTGCGGGTGGTTCTCGGCCCTGGCGAAGAGGGAATCGCGCCTGCGCCGCTCCTGGGTGGCTATGGTCTCCATGCCCGGCTCGGTGGACAGGACCACCGTCCAGCGCCGCCCCGTCCAGGCGCTCAGCCGCCCGCCCAGCTCGCCGGGCAGTTCCGGCGGCGCGCCTTCCTCGAGGGCGATCTCCAGCACCGCGCCGGAGACCCCGACCGGGCGCACCCAGCGCTCCAGCGCGTCCTTGATCCTCAGGTCGCGCATGCGCCCGGCCAGCTCCACTATCTGCTGGAAATCCTCCGGCATGGGCGGCAGCTTGCGCGCCGTCGTGGCGGCCGCTTGCGCCTCGTTCCGGACCGGGGCGGGGGCCATGTCGCTTTCCCGTTCATGCCGCCCCTCCACCGGCGGAGCAGCCTCGCCGCGCGAGGGGGAGGGGGAAGGCGCCGCCGGGGCAGGGGCCGAGGCGGTGGCGGCCCCGGAAACGCCGGGAGCCCCCCTGTCTTCCTGCTCCCTGAGCTTGCGCACCAGCTCGCCCGGCGGCGGCATGTCCGCCGCGTGGGCAAGGCGGATGAGCACCATTTCCGCGGCCTCCGGCGGCCGCGGCGCGGCGGTGGTTTCCTCCATGCCCTTGAGCAGCATCTGCCAGGCGCGGGTCAATGCGGCCATCGGCAGGGCTTCGGCCAGTCTGACGGCGCGGTTGCGTTCTTCCTCGGTGACGGCGGCATCGAGGCCCTTTTCCTTCAGCACCTTCAGCTTGGTCACAAGGTGGGTGAATGCCGCCAGATCGGCCAGCACGTTCAGCGGATCGGCCCCCAGCGCGTGCTGCTCGCCGAACATTTCCAGCGCCTCGGCCATGCGTCCTTTCATCAGCGCCTCGAACAGGTCGATTATGCGCGCCTTGTCCATCAGCCCCAGCATGGCGCTGACTTCTTCCCCGCGCACCTTGTCGCCACCGTGAGCAATGGCCTGATCGAGCAACGACAGGGCATCGCGCACCGAGCCCTCGGCGGCCCGCGCGATGAGGCGCAGGGCCTCTTCTTCGGCCGTTACCTTTTCGCTTTCGCATATCCTCTTCAGGTGTTCTATCATCGCCGCCGCGTCCACCCGCCGCAGGTCGAAGCGCTGGCAGCGGGAGAGGATGGTCACCGGCACCTTCCTGATCTCGGTGGTGGCGAAGATGAACTTGACGTGCTCCGGCGGCTCCTCCAGCGTCTTCAACAGGGCGTTGAAGGCCGGCTTTGAGAGCATGTGCACCTCGTCCATGATGTAGATCTTGTAGCGCGCCGCTATGGGGCGGTAGCGCACCTGTTCGACGATCTCGCGAATGTTTTCCACCGAGTTGTGGGAAGCGGCGTCGATCTCGATGACATCCACGTGGCGGGATTCGAGAATGTCCTCGCAATGCTCGCCCATCTCGTCCATCCTGACGCTGGGCTTGTCGCCAAGGGAATAGTTGAGGGCCCGCGCGATGAGCCGCGCGGTCGTCGTCTTGCCAATGCCGCGCACCCCGGTGAGCATGTAGCCTTGGGCGATGCGTCCCGATTCAAAGGCATTGGCCAGGGTCCTGACCATGGCTTCCTGACCCACCAGCTCCTCGAAGCGCCGCGGGCGATACTTGCGCGCCAGCACGCGGTAGGCGGAAACCCCCGTGCCGCCGCCGGAAGAACCGGAAGGATTGTCTGAAGCGTCGCTGCTCACCCGCGCACCTCGCTGGCCGGATACGTGCATTGACCACGACGGCGGCTGCAAATCATCAGCTGCAAGTCACCAAGGGCCCGCGCATGGGGCCCTGCTGCGCGCCCTGCGTGATCAAGGTGGAAGACCGGACAACGACCCGCACGAGTTCGCCTGGGCTGCTTCCTTCCGGACCTGACCCGTTGGGCGGACAGTGCGTCCGCGCCGGTCTTCCGCCCCCTATATCGGACGGATGCGAACGCGATGCAAGGCCCGTTTTCGATTGCCTTGCATGCAATGACGAACAAGTGATTTGCCATTGCGCCATCGGGTGGTGAATATCGCCGGCACCAACAACCGGCGGGGAAATCGAAATGAGCAAACGTATTGCAGCCGCCCTTGGCCTGCTGCTGGCAATGGCCATGAGCGAAGCGGCCCTGGCCGGCAAGGCCGACGTAGTGTCCGCCACGGCGCGGCGGGACGGAGACGGCCTGTGGCGCTTCGAGGTAACCGTGCGCCATGCCGACAGCGGCTGGGAGCATTACGCCGACGCCTACGAGGTGCTCTCTCCCGATGGCACGCTGCTCGGCAGGCGGGTGCTGGCCCATCCGCACGAGAACGAGCAACCCTTCACCAGGTCATTGTCAGGCGTTCGCATCCCGCCGCCCGTCAGGCGCGTGCATATCCGCGCCCACGACAAGGTTCACGGCTGGGGCGGCAACGAGGTGATAATCGATCTACCCCGCTGAGAGTCCGGGTTTAAGGGATGCTATCCCTGCCTCCTGAGCACACTCTTGCCGGCGTAGCGGGCCTGGTGGCCCAGCTCCTCCTCGATGCGGATGAGCTGGTTGTACTTGGCGGTGCGGTCGGAGCGCGACAGCGAGCCGGTCTTTATCTGGCCGCAGTTGGTGGCCACGGCGAGATCAGCGATGGTGGCGTCCTCCGTCTCGCCGGAGCGATGCGACATGACCGCCGTCATCGCCGCCCTGTGGGCCATCTCCACCGCCTCCAGCGTCTCGCTCAGGGTGCCTATCTGGTTGACCTTGACCAGTATGGAATTGGCCGCCCCCGTCTCCATGCCGCGGGCCAGCCGCTCGCTGTTGGTGACGAACAGGTCGTCGCCGACCAGTTGCACGCGCCCGCCCAGGCGCGCCGTGAGCTCGCGCCAGCCTTCCCAGTCGTCCTCGGCCATGCCGTCCTCGATGGAGAATATGGGGTAGTCGTTGACCAGCGCCTCCAGGTAATCGACCATGGCCGCCGAATCGAGGCTCTTCTTCTCCTTACCGCCCTCGCCGCTGGTCATGTGATAGGCGCCGTCATGGTAGAACTCGGTGGAGGCGGCGTCCATGGCCAGCCACACGTCGTCGCCGGCCTTGTAGCCGGCCTCTTCTATGGCCTTCATGATGAAATCGAGCGCCGCGCGGGTGCCCGCCAGGTCGGGCGCGAAGCCGCCCTCGTCGCCGACGTTGGTGTTGTAGCCGCCCTTCTTGAGGGCGCTTTTGAGGGCATGGAATACCTCCGCCCCCATGCGCACCGCGTCAGCCATGGTGGGGGCCGAGACGGGGGCGATCATGAATTCCTGGAAGTCGATGGGATTGTCGGCGTGGGCCCCGCCGTTGATGATGTTCATCATCGGCACCGGCATGACATGGGCATATGGCCCGCCGATGTAGGCATAGAGCGGCAGCCCGCACGAATCAGCCGCCGCCTTGGCCACCGCCAGCGACACGCCGAGAATGGCGTTGGCCCCCAGGCGGCCCTTGTTGGGGGTGCCGTCGAGGTCGATCATCAGGCTGTCGATGGTCAACTGGTCACGCGCGTCCACGCCGGTCAGGGCATCGGCTATCTCACCGTTGACGGCGGCCACCGCCTTGAGCACGCCCTTGCCCATGTAGCGCTTGTCATCGCCATCGCGCAGTTCCACCGCCTCGTGCGCCCCGGTGGAGGCCCCGGAGGGCACCGCGGCGCGGCCGAACGAGCCGTCTTCCAGTATCACGTCCACCTCGACGGTGGGATTGCCACGGCTGTCGATGATTTCGCGGGCATGGATGTCGGTGATTTCGGTCATTGGAAGCCCCGTCTGGCAGTGGTTGAAAATCGCTGGCCTTCCTATACTCCCGCCCCGCGGCGCGCGCAATGCGCCCGGCCATGCCTTTTTGCATTATTCGCAGTGATTGGCGAGTAATGATCGTTATGCCCATTGCCAAGCGGGCCAGCTTGTTTTATCTTTCACCGGTGGAGGGGGCAGAGACCAACGGACTGACCGTCTGAAGGAGGCTCTGCCAAATGACACGTTTTTCAACACACGAGCAATCTTGCCGCAAGCACCCTGCCGCGCCGCGCGCGGGCGGGCCGGGGCGGCTTTTCTCATTGTCCGGCGCATCCCTGCGGCTAGGCGCTTCCCTTGCCGCCCTCATGCTGGCCGTTCCCGTGCTGGCCCAGGATGCGCCGCCGCCGCCACCCGATGA
>CAZXTT010000209.1:0-5990 GCA_964643775.1 uncultured Rhizobiaceae bacterium
GGCTATTACCGGCCCGGCCATTACGGCATACGGCTGGAGAACCTCGTGCTGTGCCGCCCGCCCGTGAAGCGGCGGGGCGAGGAGCGGGCGATGATGCATTTCGAGACGCTCACCCTGTGCCCGGTGGAACGCCGCCTCATAGAGGTGGCGCTTCTCGACGTGGACGAGCGGGCCTGGCTGGACGGCTATCACCGCCGCGTGCGGAACTCCCTCGCGCCGCTTCTGGAGGGTGACGGCGAGACACTGGCCTGGCTGAACAAGGCCTGCGCGCCCCTGGCCGGATGATGTCAACCTGCGAACCTGTGAAAATCCTACCCCAGTCACCAGGGAAATGGATCAATCCTTCCACAGGCTGGTATGAGAGGGCACCGCCCCGTGCTCTGTGGCATGCAAACATCTTCCAAAAAAGTGTGGCCACCGAGAGGGCAAGAAAACTTCACGCAGTGACGGCATATCAATAAAAAGGCCCACGGATAGCGTGGGCCTTCAGGTGTTCGTGAATTTGTTTCCAGCCGCTCAGGCGTTTTCCGACAGGCGCTTCCTGATCTGCTTTTTCAGCTTGCGGGCCTTGTCCGAGAGTTCGCTGTCGCGGGCCTTGAGCAGGAAGGCGTCGAGGCCGCCGCGGTGTTCCACCGACTTCAGCGCCTGGGTGCAGATGCGGAAGCGGTAGGAAGCATTCATCGCCTCGCTCATCAGGTGCACGTTGACGAGGTTGGGCAGAAAGCGGCGGCGGGTCTTGTTGTGGGCGTGGCTGACGTTGTTGCCGGTCATCACGCCCTTGCCGGTCAGTTCGCAGCGGCGGGCCATGTTGCAAGTCTCCGAAAATTGTTCGCGCACGAAAAAAGAAACGCCCCGCTGATGCTTCCAGTCCAAGCGCCAGCGCAACGGCCGTTTCCCGTGTTAATCCGATCTGGCCGCATGCTATAAGCGAGGCAGCGCGCCCGGTCAAGAGAGAGAACCGCAGTTTGGCCGCATTTTGCGCCGATATGGCCTGCGGGGAGATCATGAGAAACGGGCGGGTTTTGATTTTTGGAGGTAACGAGCAGATATGAAATCACTTCTTTCCCTTTCCGCCGCCACTGCCCTTGCCATCTCAGCCCTGTCTGTGGCTTCCGCCCCCCAGGCGCGGGCGGAAGCCCTTTATCTGAAATACGCCATCAACGTATCCGGCGCCGATGTGATGCGAATGTCCTTTGGCGGCGATGTGGGCAAGAACGCCTATAATGCCCGGGTGAGCATTCAACCATCCGGACTGATGTCGTTTTTCATCAAGAAGTCATTCGCTCTCTCGGCCTCCGGCGCCATCGGCAAGAGCGGCGTCCGCCCGCGCAGCTTCGTCATGGAGATAAAGAAGAAAAAGAAGCTGAAGACTGCCCGCGTTACGTGGAACAGCCCCTCCCTGACATGGACACGCAGCCCCAGGCTGGACGCCGCCACCCGCGCCAGTATCCGCCGCGCCATCGGCAAGGGCGCGCCCGACCCGCTGGCCCTGCTGGTGTCGCTGGCCGGCAAGGACCCGGCCAAGGCCTGCCGCGGCACGCGCCGCGTGTTCGACGGCCACGATGTCTATGACCTGCGGCTGTCCCTCGGCGGCACGAAAAAATTCTCCACCTCCCTCTACAAGGGCACGGCGGTATTGTGCCGCATGCGCTTCGTGCCGGTGGTCATGCTCTCGGAGAAGAAACGCCGCCAGGCGCTGAGCGACCCGTGGCTGTTCAATATCTGGCTGGCTCCCGTCGTCACCCGCGACGCAGGCCGCCTGATGGTGCCGGTGGCCGCCTACGGGCGCATGCAGGGGCGCAAGTTCACCGCCACCCTGACCAGGGCCTCTATAGGCGGACGCAAGCTCAGCGCCCGCTAGACCGCCCCCTCACCCACAATGCGAAAAGCCACAGGCCATGCAGGTTTCGCAGCCTTCGTGGTGGGCTATTTCCGCCGCGCCGCAGGCCGGGCATAGCCCGTTTTGCCGCCTGCCGGCGGGGACGGCGGCGGTGGGGGCGGAGGCCGGGGCAAGCTCATGGCCGCCGCTTTTCCCCTCGCCCTTCCCGTTCGCGCCATTCTTTCCGGCGGTGGACAGGATGGAGCCGGTTATCGGGTTGGGGCGATAGGTGGTGCAGCCCTTCAGGCCCAGCTCCCATGCCCGCTCATAGACGCCGCGGAATTCATCGAAGGGTATGTCCTCCGGCAGGTTGATGGTCTTGGATATGGCCGCGTCCACGTGTTTCTGCACCGCCGCCTGCATCGCCAGGTGCTGCCGCCAGTGCAGCTCGTGGGCGCTGACGAATACATCCGGCAAGGGCGCGTCCTCGCCGTGCAGCTCGCGATACAGGCGCACCGCGTAGTCACTCACCGTCTCGCTCCTGAAGCCGCCGCCGGGCTGGCGCAGGCGGCGCTCGTACTGGGCCGCGAACATGGGCTCTATGCCGCTCGACACATTGCCCGCCAGCAGCGAGATGGTGCCGGTGGGGGCGACGGAAGTGACCAGCGCGTTGCGCATGCCCTTTTCGGCTATCGAGCGGCGGATGTCCTCCGGCAGCTTGCTCACGTGCCCCCCTTGCAGGTATTGCCGCCGGTCGAACAGCGGAAACGGGCCCTTTTCCGCCGCCAGGTCGCTGCTCGCCATGTAGGCGGCGCGCTCTATCACCGCCATCCATTGCCCCGCCGTCTCGACCGCCGCCTCGCTCCCGTAGCGCATGCCGCACATGGCCAGGGCATCGGCCAGCCCCGTTATCCCCAGCCCCGCCCGCCGCTTGGCGAAGGCCTCCGCCCGCTGTTCGGGCAGCGGGTAGTAGGATATGTCTATGGTGTCGTCAAGAAAGCGCAGCGCCGTTGCCGCCACCGCGGCCAGCTCGTCCGTGTCCAGCCGCGCCCTCTCGCTGAACGGCTCGACGACGAATTGCGTCAGGTTCAGCGACCCCAGCAGGCACGAGCCATAAGGCGGCAGCGGCTGCTCGCCGCAGGGGTTGGTGGCGTGGATTTCCTCTATCCAGTTCAGGTTGTTGTCGCGGTTCATGTGATCGATGAAGATCACCCCCGGCTCGGCATGGTCATATGTCTCGCGCAGGATCTCTTCCCACAGTTGCCGCGCCGCCACCTTGCGCCATGCGCGCCCGCCGAACTTAAGCTCCCACGGGCCGTCGTTCCTGACCGCCTCCATGAAGGCGTCGCTCACCAGCACCGACATGTTGAAATTGGTCAGCCGCCCCCTTTGCCGCTTGGCGGTGATGAACTCGCCGATATCGGGATGGTCGCAGCGCAACACCCCCATCATCGCCCCGCGCCTTTGCCCCGCCGACATTATGGTGCGGCACATGGCGTCCCATACTTCCATGAAGCTCACCGGCCCGGAGGCCTCCGCGCCGATGCTGGTCACCGGCGCGCCGCGTGGCCGGATGGGCGAGAAATCCACCCCGATGCCGCCCCCGGCCTGCATGGTCAGGGCGGATTCCTTCAAGGTGTCGAAAATGCCCGTCAGGGAATCTTCCACCTCTCCCATGACAAAGCAGTTGAACAGCGTGACCTTGCGCCCGCTCACCCCCGCCCCGGCCAGTATGCGCCCGCCGGGAATGAAGCGAAAGCCGCGCAATATGGAGAGGAACTCCTTCTCCCAACGGCGGCGCTCGCCCGCCTTTTCCGACGAAGCCACGGCCCGCGCCACCCGCCGCCAGGTGTCCTCGATGGTCTTCTCCACCACCGCGCCGTCCCGCGAGACATGGCGATACTTCATTTCCCATATCTCGCGGGAAATGCCGCTCAAGCCTGTGCCGTCATTACCGGACATGCCTTCAATATAGGCCCTGACGTGTCCAATAACAAAACGCGCGGGAATGACTATTAAAGGCTCAAGGATTTTAACGGCAAATGAGGTTGTCAAGGGCGGCCCCCTGGGGCCGTCGCCGCAGGCGATTGCACCCTTGACAACCTCATTTGCCGTGGAAGAATTTCAATGAAGCGCCAATGGCGAAAAAACGCCATTGGCGCTTCTCGCCAGCCCATTGACCAATCAGCTAATTGGCGAAAATTCCAACCCCCCCGCTCACCTAATCCGCCAGCCCCTTGCGGCGCAGTTCTTCCAGCGCCTCCTCGCACAGGCGGTTGGAGGCCGGCTCCACCGCTTCCTGCAGCTCCTTCATGAACCGCCGCCGTGGCAGGCCCGGAGCGATGGGCGGCAGGAATTCCACCACCATTGTGCCCGGCCAGCGCCAGAAGCTGCGGCGCGGCCACAGGACGCCGGAGTTCAGCGCCAGCGGCACGCATTCCACGTCCAGCGCCCCGTAAAGGGCCGCCGCGCCGGGCTTGTAGTCCGGTTCGGCGAAGGGCTCCATGCGGTGCCCCTCGGGGAAGATCAGTATCTGGCGCTTCTCCTCCAGCGCCGTCCTCGCCGCTGCGATCAGCGCCTTCAGCGCCCTGGCCCCGCCCTTGCGATCCACCGTTATCATGCGGAACTTGATGATGAACCAGCCGACCAGCGGTATCCACACGAGCTCGCGCTTGAGCACGATGGCCGCGTCATCGAGCAGGTGAAACAGGGCGAAAGTCTCCCACATCGACTGGTGCTTGCCGGCCACCAGCGCCGCGCCGTGGGGAATGTGCCGCCTTCCGCGCACCTCCAGCCTGATGCCGCCCAGCACCCGGCACATGGCGACGAACACCCGCGACCACCAGCGCAAGGCCCCCGCCGCCGCCCTGCGCGGCAGCAGCAGGAAAAATATCCCCCCGATCATGACCAGCGGATATGAGACATAGAAGGCTACGTTGAGCGCCAGCGAGCGCAACACCACCTGCGGGGTAAGCCTGCGTTTTATCTCCCGCGCCATGGCTTCTCACCCCTGCCGGAACATGCCGCGCAATATGCGCATCACCGATGTGCGGGCGCTTATCAAGGGTATCAGCATGGCCATGATGATAATCATCAACCACGTGGCATGCACCCGAAAATCACCCCCCTCGCCGGTCAGCATGGCCCAGGCTCCTTCCCTTATCCCTTCCGAGGGGGCAAGCAGCGCCATTAGCCCCAGGGCCGCGATGGCCGCCGCCACCCCGCTCACCGCCGAGACGAATCCGGCGCGCAGGAAACGCCTTTCCACCTGGCGGGCGATGAAACGGTCTTTCGCCCCCACCAGGTGCAGCACCTCTATGGTGGCGCGGTTGCTCTCCAGCGCCGCCCGCGCCGCCCATGCCACAAGGATTGCCGCCGCCAGCGCTATCGCCGCCAGAATGGCCATGCCCAGCCAGCTTGCCGTGCGCGCCATGTCGGAAAGGCGCAACACCCAGTGGCCGTGGGCGTCCAGCCGCGCGCCGGGCACCTTGGCGCGGAGCATGCCGTCGAGCGCCTTTATGTCCGGCGGATTGTCCCTGTTCAGCTCCACCGCGATCAGCCGCGGCAGCGGCACGTCTTCCGGCAGCCCCTCGTCGCCCAGCCATGGCGACAGCAGGGCGCGGTTCTCCTCGCGGCTCAGCAGGCGCGCCGCTTTCACCCCCTTGTCGGCGCGCAGTATCTCCATCACCTGCCCGATGCGCTCCTTGAAGGCCTTCTCGCCGTCCTCCAGCGGCAACACCTGGGCGGTGGCCTCCGAAACCACCCCCGCCTTCCAGTCGTCGATGGCCCGCCATGTCATGAACATGCCGCCGGCGGCCATGGCGGCGAGGAAGCACATCACGGTCATCGCCACCATGAAGGTGCGCAAGGGCGCATGGGCGCGCGGCAATATGTTGCGTCCGGCGAAAAACACCGGCCGCGCCTGCCCCCAGCCCTGTGGCTTGCCGCCCTTCATGCCGCCAGCCCCCCCGCGTCCATGCTCAGGCGGCCGGCATCGAGATGCATCCTGCGCGCCCGCGGCGTGTCCTTGACTATCTGCATGTCGTGGGTGGCTATGACCACCGTCGTGCCCTGTTCGTTGAGGGCGGAAAACAGCCGCATCAGCCGCCGCGCCAGTTGCGGATCGACGTTGCCGGTGGGCTCGTCGGCGAGCAGTATCTCCGGCTTGCCG
>CAZXTT010000210.1:0-1518 GCA_964643775.1 uncultured Rhizobiaceae bacterium
TCGATGGTCGGCTTGGTGGTGCCCACCAGCTTCATGATCTGGGCGTCCGACAGCTCCGGGTGGTTGCGCAGCAGCCAGGATATGGCGTCGGGCCTGTCCTGGCGGCGAGACAGGGGGGTGTATTTCGGCCCCTTGCGGGCGCGGGTCACCGGGATGTCCACCTTCGGCCTGGCCAGCTTGAGGCTATAGCCGGGATCCTTCTCGCCCTTTTCTATCTCCTCGCGGGTGAGCTGGCCGGCGGCGATCGGATCCAGCCCCTTGATGCCCTGCGCCACCTCGCCATCGGCGATGCCCTTGACCTCCAGTTCATGGAGGCCGCAGAAATCGCCGATCTGCTTGAAGGTAAGGGCGGTATTGTCCACCAGCCAGACGGCGGTGGCTTTCGGCATTAGCCGTTTTCCGGACATGAATCTTCTCCTTCAGCAGCCACCGCATGTTTTGCTTTTCATGGGTGGATTGCCGTATTCGTCCATTCGTGGATTACGGGATTGGCGGCAATATACCCCCGGCGCCGGGCGGAAGCAAATCGTAATTGCAGTGGCGGTAATTTTTGACCGCGCCGTGGCGGTGGGTTCACGTTCCAAATTTGTTCTTGATTTGTATGCGTCGATGCGTTAACCTTTTCATCAACGAGAACAAGAAGCGGCCGTTGAAGGCGTCAGCCGGGCGGCGGCGGGGACAAGCGGGCAGGGGAGTCTTCCGGTCATGGTATCGAGAGTAACCACGGTGGCCTTTCAGGGGGTGCAGGCGGTGCCCGTGGACGTGCAGGTGCAGATGTCCTCGGGGCTGGTGGCCTTCACCATCGTCGGCCTGCCCGACAAGGCGGTGGCCGAAAGCCGCGAGCGGGTGCGCGCCGCCTTGCACGCCATCGGGCTGGCCATGCCCGCCAGGCGCATCACCGTCAACCTCGCGCCCGCCGACCTGCCCAAGGAGGGCAGCCACTACGACGTGCCCATCGCGCTGGCCCTGCTGGCCGCCATGGGGATATTGCCGGGGGAATTCCTGTCGCGCCACATGGCAATGGGCGAACTGGCGCTCGACGGCTCGCTGACCGCTACCGCCGGGGCGCTGCCCGCCGCCATGGCCGCCAACGCCGCGGGGCTGGGGCTGATCTGCCCGCGCGACAACGGGGCCGAGGCGGCATGGGCCGGCGAGGAGCTGGACATTCTCGCCCCCGCCACCCTCGTGCAGGTGGTGAACCACGCCTGCGGCACGCAGGTATTGTCGCGGCCCGAGCCGAAACTGGCGCGCCGGCGGGGGGCGCTGCCCGACCTCGCCGACGTGCGCGGACAGGAGGCGGCAAGGCGGGCGCTGGAGGTCGCCGCCGCCGGTGGCCACCACATGCTGATGATCGGCCCCCCGGGCGCGGGCAAGTCGATGCTGGCCGAGCGCCTGCCCTCCATCCTGCCGCCCATGGAGGCGCGGGAGATGCTGGAAACCTCGATGGTCGCCTCCATCGCCGGCGAACTGGCCGACGGTGTCATTGCCTCGCACCGCCCCTTCCGCGCCCCCCATCAC
>CAZXTT010000211.1:0-5312 GCA_964643775.1 uncultured Rhizobiaceae bacterium
CTTTCCGCCACCAGCTCGGCCCGTGCCGCGCGGCTGGCGCGCTCGTCGAGGCTGGCGCTCAGCGTGTTCTCGTCCGCCGCCTCCAGGTTGCTGATGCCAACTCCCACCAGGCGGCAGGGGCCGCCGTGCAGCCTGCGCAGCAGCGGCCGCGCGGCGCGGAAGATGCGCCCGGCCAGCAAGGTGGCTTCCCCCAGCCGCGTGCTGGCGGTGCGGGTGGTGAAGTCGGCATGCCTGACCTTCACCGTGATGGTATATCCGGCCAGGTGCTTGGCCAGCGCCTGCTTCATCACCCTGCGGCACAGTTTCCACAACGCCTCTTCCAGCTCGCCGATGCGGGTCATGTCCTTCTCGAAGGTGATCTCCGCCGAAATCGACTTGGTTTCGTGATGGGGGTTCACCGCTCGCGGGTCGTGGCCGCGCGCCAGGTCGTGCATGTGCGCCCCCAGCTTGCCGAAATGGGCCACCAGCCAGCCCCTGTCGCGGGCCCGCAATTGCGCCACCGTGCGGATGGAATGGCGCGCCAGCTTGCGCGCCGCCGCCGGCCCTATGCCCCACAGGTCTTCCACCTTGAGGGTGTCGAGGAAGGGTATCGCCCCGGCCTTGCCAATGACCGCGAAGCCGCGCGGCTTGTCGAGGTCGGAGGCCATCTTGGCGAGGAACTTGTTGAACGACAGGCCGACGGAGATGGTCAGCCCCATCTCCTCCTCGACGGCGCGCGCCAGCCGCGCCAGCACCACCGCCGGCGGCGCGCCGTGCATCCTTTCGGTGCCGGACAGGTCGAGAAAGGCCTCGTCGATGGAAACGGCCTCCACCAGCGGCGTGAAGCGCTCCATGATGGCCCGCGCCCTGCGCCCCTCGGCGGCGTATTTCTCCTTGTCCGGGCGGATGCGCGCCGCCTGCGGACACAGGCGCATGGCCCTGTGCATGGGCATGGCCGAATGCACCCCATATGAGCGCGCCAGGTAACAGGCCGCCGCCACCACCCCGCGCCGCCCGCCGCCGACGATCACCGGCCTGTCGCGCAGCGCCGCGTCGTCGCGCTTTTCTATGCTGGCGAAGAAGGCGTCGAAATCGACATGGGCGATGGCCAGCTCGAACAGCTCGTCATCGCGCACCAGCCGCGGCGAGCCGCAATCGGGGCAGCGTCCTTCGCCATCCCCCACCGGCGCTTCGCAATCGCGGCAAAAGCCCGCCGCGGCTGCCCATCTGTCAGAACGTCCAGTCATCGCCGGCAATATCCCACAGGCGCGCCGCCCCGCGCACCCCGGAGGCATCGCCATGCAGCGGCGGGCGGATGTCGATGCGCGGCGCGGCGGCGAATATGTATGGCTCCATCAGCCCCGGCAGCACCTCGTAGAGATGGCCCATGGCCGACAGCCCGCCGCCCAGCACGATGACCTGCGGGTCGAATATGTTGACCACCTGCGCCAGCCCGCGCGCCAGCCTGCCGGCATGGCGCTTAAGCGCCGCGCGCGCCGTTTCCTCGCCGGCGGCGGCCCGCGCCGCTATTTCCTCGCCGCTCATGGCCTCGCCGCCCAGGTGCCGGTAATCGCGCTCCAGCGCCGGGCCGGAAACCCACGTCTCCATGCAGCCGCGCCGCCCGCACCAGCACTCCCCGCCGGGATATTCATCCTCCCTCGCCCACGGCAGCGGCGTGTGCCCCCATTCGCCTCCTGCCTGGTTGAGCCCGGCTATCATGCGCCCGCCCGCCATCAGCCCGCCGCCGCAGCCGGTGCCGAGAATTACCGCGAACAGGCTTTTCGCCCCCCTGGCCGCCCCGTCCGTGGCCTCCGACAGGGCAAGGCAGTTGGCGTCATTGGCCAGCCGCACTGGCCGCCCCAAGGCCCGCTCCAGGTCGCGCCCGAAGGGGCGGCCGTTGAGCCACGTGGAATTGGCGTTCTGCACCAGCCCGGTGACCGGCGAAATGGAGCCCGGCATGCCCACCCCGACGGGAATTTCCCCGCCCTTCGCCCCGCTGGCCATTTCGGCCTCTTCCACCAGTTCGCCGATGGCGCGGATCACCCCCTGGTAGTCATCGCGCGGGGTGGGACGGCGGCCGGCGAACAGCTCCCGCCCGTCATCGTCCATCATGACGGCGGCGATCTTGGTGCCGCCGAGGTCCACGCCTATGGACAACCCCTTGCCGCTCATCGCCCTTCACCATCCAGTGCCTGCCGGATCACCGCTTCCGCCGCCTGCCAGTGACCGACCCGCGCCCGCGCCTGCGGCACCTGCCGGGCATGGGGGGCGAAGCGCTCGTCGTGGAGAAAATGCACCAGCTCGGCGCGCGGGTGATGCTCGTGGGCCGATTCGAGGAAATCGGCATGATCGTCGACGAATACGCAATCCCCGTTGCCGCGGCCGGCGATGGCCGCCACCGCCGGTCCCTTGGGGCCGGAATTGGTGATCAGCGGATAATCCATGCCATGGCCCGCCAGGTTGCGCCGCCGCGTCTCGTGGTATTCATGGGGCAGGTTGGTGAGCATGACCACCTGCGCCTCCGAGCTCAGTCCGGCCAGCACCTCGGCGGCCCCCTCGATGGCCTCCAGCGAGCCTATGCGCGCCTTGAAGAAGGCCTGCATGTGGGCCTTGAGCTGGTGGGTGGGTATGACCTCGCCGTCATCCCTGCGCCGCACGTTGCCCTCGAAGTGATAGGAGCGCGGATCCAGCCACAGCTCGTGCTCCTCCAGCCACTGCTCGAAGCCGCGCACGAAATGCAGCGTCACCTCGTCCACATCGCAGATTATCACCGGGCGGGCGGGGGTCATCTTCAGCTCCGCCACCTGGCGCATGGTTACGGGATCCATTTCAGATATCCTCCCCGCCAAGGCGCATGCGCGCCAGCCTCGGCGCGCCGGGGGGCAGCCCCTCGTCGCTGACGAATACCAGAAGCAGCGTCTCGTCCGCCAGCAGGTAATCGAGCACCGCCACCTGCGCTCCACTGTCGGCGGCGGCATCCCGCAGGCTGGCCGCATCCATGCCGGTGAGCTGGCAGAAGCGCGAAAAGCGCTCCTCGTCACGCGCCAGCCAGGCCATGGCGCGCAGGGCGGTCACGGCCGCTTCGTCGGGTGAGGGCAGGGCATTCGTCGTCATTTCGATCATCACCTCAATGAACCGTTTACCATGGCGCGTGCGCGAATGAGCGTGATGTTTTGGAATTAAACTGTTGGTTACAAGTTTGGCGCATTATTCATGCCACCAAGACCAGATTCGCAAGGGACTTCGGGCCGCGCCACAAAATCAGCGAAAAGAGCCTGATACCCTTCCGCGGGGGAGACGGAAGATTGAAACACGGTGTAGCACATATGGCTGACACATCCCATACCGGCGCGCAGGCGGGACAAGCCCGGAAGGTGTTGATCGTCGAAGACAACGAACTCAACATGAAGCTGTTCACCGACCTGCTGGAAGCGCAGGGCTACGAGGTGGTGCAGACCCGCAACGGTCTTTCGGCGCTCGACCTGGCGCGTGAGCACAGGCCCGACCTGATCATCATGGACATACAGCTTCCCGAGGTTTCCGGGATAGATGTCACCAAGTGGCTGAAGGAGGACGAGGAACTGCGCCACATCCCGGTGGTCGCGGTCACCGCCTTCGCCATGAAGGGCGACGAGGAAAAGATCCGCGCCAGCGGTTGCGAGGGCTATATCTCCAAGCCCATATCGGTGACCGGCTTCCTCGACACCATCGGCGGCTTTCTCGATAACCGGGAGTAGGGGGTAGGTTACATGAGTGCCCGGGTACTGGTCGTCGATGATATTCTGGCCAACGTGCGCCTGCTGGAGGCCAAGCTGAAGGCGGAATATTTCGATGTCACCACCGCAATGGACGGAGTTTCGGCGCTGGAGAAGATCCAGCGCGTGCGCCCCGATATCGTTCTGCTGGACGTGATGATGCCCGGCATGGACGGCATCGAGGTGTGCCGCCGCATCAAGGCCAATCCGTCAACCCGCCATATCCCGGTGATCATGGTCACCGCCCTCGATCAGCCGCGCGACAGGGTGCGCGGGCTGGAGGCCGGGGCCGATGACTTCCTCACCAAGCCGCTCAACGACGTGGCGCTGTTTTCGCGCGTCAAGTCGCTGGTGCGCCTGAAGATGATCACCGACGAACTGATCGCCAGCAACTCGGGCAACGGCGGCCTGCCCCCCGGCGCCGACATCCTGAGCGAGCAGGAAGCATCCAGGCCCGGCAAAATAGTGCTCATAGACGACCAGGAGCACATGGCGCGGCGCATTTCGCGGGCCATCGAGGGAAACCACGAGATCACCGTAATAAGCGATCCGCACGAGGCGCTGAACGCGGTCGAGGAAAACGATTTCGAGCTTATCATGGTCAACCTCGACATGGACAGCTATGACGGCCTGCGCCTGTGCTCGCAGTTGCGCTCGCTGGAGAAGAGCCGCCAGGTGCCCATCCTCATCATCATCGACCCCGACGACATACCGCGCATGGCGCG
Organism: uncultured Rhizobiaceae bacterium; assembly: GCA_964643775.1. GTDB lineage: Bacteria > Pseudomonadota > Alphaproteobacteria > Rhizobiales > Aestuariivirgaceae > Thermopetrobacter. The sequence continues at coordinate 4,460 of CAZXTT010000211.1, forward strand.
CGCCATGGAGCTGGGGGTCAATGACTACCTGATGCGCCCCATCGACCGCCAGGAGCTGCTGGCCCGCATAAACACCCAGATCCGCCGCTGGCGCTATACCTGCAAGCTGCGCGACAACATGCGCAACTCGTTCGCCTTGGCGGTCACCGACCCTCTGACCGGCCTCTATAACCGCCGCTACATGAACACCCACGGCGAGGCGCTGGTCGACGAGGCGATCAACCGCGGCCGCACCATATCCATGCTGCTGCTCGACCTCGACTATTTCAAGAGGGTCAATGACCAGCACGGCCATGATGTCGGCGACCGGGTTCTCAAGGAGCTGGCCTCGCGCCTGCGCCGCCAGGTGCGCAGGCTCGATGTCGTCTGCCGGGTGGGCGGCGAGGAATTCGTCATCCTGCTGCCCAACGCCGAAGTGCAGGTGGCCTGGCGGGTGGCCGAGCGTATTCGCGCCGCGGTGTCCGACACTCCCTTCGATGTCGGCGAAAAGCCCGGAGAGCTGCTCCTCGACCTGACCACTTCCATCGGCATGTCCGGGCTGGAAGGGCCGGAGGACAACCTCGAGAAGCTCTACAAGCGCGCCGACGAGGCCCTCTACCGGGCCAAGGAAGAAGGCCGCAACCGCGTGGTCATGGCCGCCGCGGCCTGATCCGCCGGTTTCTCCTTTTCTTGCCTCAAGAGTCCCCATTTCTGGCACGGCGCGTGCATGGAGGCATGCATCCGGATCTCACTGTCCCGGATTGCTACGCCAATGCCCGCGCCGCCGGGTCCGCCGCATCACCTTGGCGGCCGCGAGGCCGGCCAGCCTGATCTCCCAAAGGATCAGGCTGGCCTCTTTTTTTGCCTCTCTCCG
>CAZXTT010000212.1:0-13893 GCA_964643775.1 uncultured Rhizobiaceae bacterium
GCCACCATAACGGTCAACGCCCGCTACGTCGAAGACCGCCTCGGCGACATGGCCCGCGACACCGACCTGTCACGCTATATTCTTTAGGGTCTGGTCTCAATAAATGCATGGCGCCAGTTGCCGGAGAGAAAATCGTCATGGATCGAAAAGAAATGGAAAATAAAAGCCATGCGGCCTATGCCGATTTTCTCTCCGACAACCCTTCGGGTGTCAAATACCCTGCATCTCAAGGGCTTTTTGTCCACCGGCATAGGGCCACTATTGCCCGCGGACAAAAAGCCCTTGATATCTTGGCTATTTGACGCTGGCATCCACGCATTTATTGAGACCAGACCCTAGCCCCGCCGGCGACTGCCCGCGCATGGAAAAACCCGGCAACACAGGTTGCCGGGTTTTCCTTTTCCCGTTCCCGCTTGCCGCGGCCTTTGCTTACTGATTGTTGGTGGCTGCCCTGGTGGCGGTTGCCTTCAGGTTGATCTGCTTGGACATTTCCTTGAGGGAGGCATCCCCCACGGTGACCGTCGGATTGCACTCGGGCAGGCACAGGTAGGAGAAGCGCTGTCCGTTCCTGTAAACGGTCACCCGGCGATTGTCCTTGTTGACCACCTGGACTTCCAGGTTCGCCAGCACCTTGCCGCGGGCATCGAGGATGCTGATGTCGGTCTTGCCGTAGATCCGTCCCTGGATGACCACCTTCTTGTCCAGAACCGTGGCGTCGGCATGAATGGGATTGCTGACTATGACGGTGGCCGGGGTGCCGGCCAGGGTGATGATCTTGCTCTCGTCCGGCTCGATGCGCAGTTCCACGGCCTGCGCGGCGCCCGCCATCCACATGGCGCCCAGCAGGGCCACGGCGCGCATGGCGTATGATACGTGCTTCTTGCTCATGGCATGTCCTCTTCATATGGCCGCTTGGGGATGCGCAAGTGCGTTCCCGCGCCCTGATCCATGCGCATGATGCCAACATATGGTGAATGCTTTGTTACCGGCGGCGGCAAAAAGCGGAAATGCTCACGCCAGCTTGCCGTGACAGCGCTTGTATTTCTTGCCGGAGCCGCAAGGACAAGGCTCGTTGCGCCCCACCTTGCCCCATGTCGAGGGATCGTCCGGGTCGCGCATCTCCGGGGCCACGCGGGCCCGCGGGGCCGTTACCTGCGCCTCGCCGAAAGCCGCCTCTATCACCTCGTCGTCCATTTCATCCAGCCCCGAGAAGGGGTCGATGTGGCTGGCGTGCATCTCCGGCAGCTCGCCGGCCTCCGGCAGGCCCTCCTCGTAGCCCTCCGGCATTATCTCCACCCGCATCAACTGGCTGGTCACCAGCTCCTGCAGATCGGAGATCATCTTCTCGAACAGGGTGAAGGCCTCCGTCTTGTATTCCTGCAGCGGATCGCGCTGGCCGTAGCCGCGGAAGGAAACCGCCTGGCGCAGGTGCTCCAGCGTCACCAGGTGTTCGCGCCACAACTGGTCGATGGAGCGCAGCAGGATTTCCTTCTCCACCATCTCCATTATCTCGTCGCCATATTTTTCGCGCTTGCCGGCATAGTGCTCGTCGGCCATCCTGGTTATGCGCTCGCGGATTTCCTCGTCCGCGATGCCTTCCTCGGCGGCCCATTCCTCCACCGGCAGATCCAGCCCGATGGCCTCCTTGAGGCGCTCGTGCAGGCCCTTGGCGTCCCACTTGTCGGCGTATTCGCCGGGCGGGATGTGGGCGCTCACCAGCCGCTCGATGACCTCGTGGCGCATGTCCTCCACCGTCTCGGCGATTTCCTCGCCGCGCATGATGGACTTGCGCTGCTCGAAGATCACCTTGCGCTGGTCGTTCATCACGTCGTCGAACTTCAGCAGGTTCTTGCGCGCGTCGAAGTTGCGCGCCTCCACCTTCTGCTGGGCCTTCTCCAGCGCCTTGTTGATCCACGGGTGGGTGATCGCCTCGCCTTCCTCCAGCCCCAGCTTCTTGAGCATGCCGTCCATGCGGTCGGAGCCGAAGATGCGCATCAGGTCATCCTGCAGCGACAGGTAGAACTTCGACCGCCCCGGATCGCCCTGGCGGCCGGCGCGGCCGCGCAACTGGTTGTCGATGCGCCGCGATTCGTGGCGCTCGGTGCCGATGATGTAGAGCCCGCCGGCCTCGATGACCTTCTGCCGCGCTTCCTCCACCTCGGCGCGTATCTCTTCCTCGCGGCGGGCGCGCTCGGCCTCGTCCTCGATGTCGGCCAGCTCCTCGCGGATACGCATCTCGGCGTTGCCGCCGAGCTGTATGTCGGTGCCGCGCCCGGCCATGTTGGTGGCTATGGTGATGGCCCCCGGCTTGCCCGCCTGGGCGACGATCTGGGCCTCCTGCTCGTGATAGCGGGCGTTCAGCACGTTGTGCTCCATCCCCCGCTGGCCGAGCATTTGCGACAGGTGCTCGGACTTCTCGATCGATGTGGTGCCCACCAGCACCGGCTGGCCGCGCTCGCGGCAGGCCGCTATCTGCTCGATGATGGCGTTGTTCTTCTCTTCCTCGGTGCGGTATATCTCGTCGTCCTCGTCGATGCGCGCCACCGGCAGGTTGGTGGGGATCTCCACCACGTCGAGCTTGTATATGTCCATGAACTCGTCGGCCTCGGTGACCGCCGTGCCGGTCATGCCGGCCAGCTTCTCGTAGAGGCGGAAGTAGTTCTGGAAGGTGACGCTGGCCAGCGTCTGGTTCTCCGGCTGCACCTGCACGCCCTCCTTGGCCTCCAGCGCCTGGTGCTGGCCCTCCGAGTAGCGCCTCCCGGGCATCATGCGGCCGGTGAACTCGTCGATGATGACCACCTCGCCGTCCTTGACGATGTAGTCCTTGTCGCGGGTGAACAGCTTGTGGGCGCGCAGCGCCTGGTTGACGTGATGCACCAAGGTGACGTTTTCCGGGTCGTAGAGCGAGCCCTCGGTGAGCAGCCCGGCCTCGCGCAGCAACTGCTCCATGTGCTCGTTGCCGGCCTCGGTGAGCACCGCCGAGCGGGTCTTCTCGTCCACCTCTACATCCTCGTCGGAAAGCCGCGGGATCAGCTTGTCCACGGTGTTGTAGAGGTCGGACTTGTCCTCCAGCGGCCCGGAGATGATGAGCGGCGTGCGCGCCTCGTCGATGAGGATGGAGTCCACCTCGTCGACGATGGCGTAATAGTGATCGCGCTGCACCATCTCCTCGAGGTGGTATTTCATGTTGTCGCGCAGGTAATCGAAGCCCAGCTCGTTGTTGGTGGCGTAGGTGACGTCCGCCGCGTAGGCCTCGCGCCGCTCGTCGTCCTCCAGCCCATGGACGATGACGCCAACCGTCAGGCCGAGGAATTCGTATATCTGCCCCATCCACTCGGCGTCGCGCCTCGCCAGGTAGTCGTTGACCGTCACCACGTGCACGCCGCGCCCGGGCAGCGCGTTGAGGTAGACCGCCAGCGTCGCCACCAGCGTCTTGCCCTCGCCGGTCTTCATCTCGGCTATCTTGCCCTCGTGCAGCACCATGCCGCCGATGAGCTGCACGTCGTAATGGCGCTGGCCGAGGGTGCGCTTGGCCGCCTCGCGCACCGCCGCGAAGGCCTCCGGCAGCAGCTTGTCCAGCGATTCGCCTTCTTCCCTGTGGCGCTTGCGGAATTCATCCGTCTTGGCGCGCAGCTCGTCATCGGAGAGTTTCTCGAACTCTCCTTCCAGCGCGTTTATCTGCTCCACCACCTTGTAATAGGGGCGCAGCTTGCGCTCGTTGGTGGTGCCGAAAATCTTGCCTGCGAGCGAGCGGATGCCGAACATGTCTTTATTTATTCTCCGGAAGTTCCCGCCATTGGCGGCGGTAATTTGATAAGGGCGATTCGCCTCGTCATGCCATCGCGCCCTGAATGCTTTGCGGTTCCTTGTAATGGAAAGCCGCCTGCGGGGCAAACTCCCCGTTCGGCCCGCGGCGGCGGCCGGGGCGCCTTGAAAACCGTGGCCCTTGGGGCACAGGTTGCAAATAATAGCAGAAAGCCGCCGATTCAATTATTTTCATTGTCCGGATTGTTTTGTAAAAGCCTTTTAATGGTCAAGGTGACGCCGTGTCCGTGGGGCGTGGCGCGTTTTGGTTTGCCCGGGGCAACAAATCATATTGCCGCCCCAATTGCGCGGCACCACCGGATGCCTCGGGGCTTGCCCCCTCGCGCGGTCACGAACGTGGAGTCATGATGGGCACGCAAAACCACCTGGCGGAAACCGAGGCGGCGTCAAATAACAGCGATCCGGATGAACAGATGAAAAAGAACGCACTGAGATATTTCGCGGCCCTCGCCATGGCCGGGGCCCTTTCTCTGGCCGCGCCGGCCATCGCCCAGCAGGCCAAGACGCCGGAAAAGGACACCGTCATCCTCAAGGTCAACGGCCACGCTATCACCCGCTCGGAGGTGGAGTTGGCCATGGAGGACATTTCCGTGCAATTGCGCGACGTGCCGGCCAAGCTGCGCTATCCGCTGATCGTCCAGTACCTGCTGGAGCGTCACCTGCTGGCCCAGCAGGCCATCCGCGACGGCATGACCAACTCCGGGGAATACAAGAAGCGGGTGCGTTTCTATCAATACAAGGCGCTGCGCGACGCCTATTTCCACGAGAAGCTCAAGCCCCAGGTGACCGACGAGGAAGTGCGCAAGGTCTATGAAAAGGAGACCGCCAAGGTCAAACCCGTGGAGCGGGTGCGGGCGCGCCACATCCTCGTTTCCACCAAGGAAGAGGCCGAGAAGGTCATAGCCGAGCTCAAGAAGGGGGCCAAGTTCGCCGACCTGGCCAAGAAATATTCCAAGGACGGCTCCAGGGAATTCGGCGGCGATCTGGGTTATTTCACCTACGAGGAAATGGTGCCGGAATTCTCCAAGGCCGTCTTCGCCCTCAAGAAGGGCGAGATATCCAAGCCGGTGAAGACCGATTACGGCTGGCACGTCATCAAGCTGGAAGACCGCAAGAAGGTCGGCGCGCGGCCCTTCGAGGAAGTGGCCCCCGGCATCCGCATGCTGCTGCTGCGCAAGAAGGTGCAGGACGAGGTGGCGCGCCTGTCCAAGAACGCCAAGATCGAGATTCTCGATCCTGAACTGAAAAAGAACCAGGAAGAGAACCGCAAGCGCCGCGAGGAAGCCCTCAAGAAGCAGAAACAGCAGCAGAAGAAGGACGGCGGCAAGAAGTAGGGCGGCGGCAAGGCGACGGGAAGTAGCCTTGCCCCGGACTTTCTCCCGCGGAGGCGCCAATGGCTGTCATCGAACATGTATCGCCGCTGGCCCCGGCCTTCTTTCCCGACATGCCGCTCATCGACGGCGTGGAGCTGGCGGTGTGCCGCTCCGGGGTGAAGTATTCGGGCCGCGACGACCTGTTGCTGGCGCTGCTTGCGCCGGCCACCACCATGGCCGGGGTGCTGACCACCTCGCGCACCGCCTCGGCCCCCGTGCAATGGTGCCGCGAGGCGCTGAGGGGCGGGCGTGGCAGGGCGCTGGTGGTCAATGCCGGCAACGCCAACGCCTTCACCGGCGAGGCCGGGGAGCGCACCGTGCGCGAAACCGCAAGGGCCGCCGCCGCGCATGCCGGCTGTGACCAGCGGGAGGTGTTCATAGCCTCCACCGGTGTCATAGGCGAGCCCTTCGAGGCCACGGAACTGACCCGCCATTTCGACGATCTCTTCTCGCGCGCCGGCTCCGCCTCGTGGGAAGAGGCGGCGCGCGCCATCATGACCACCGACACCTACCCCAAGGGGGCGAGCGCCGCCGCCGTCATCGACGGCCATGCCGTGGCCCTGTGCGGCATCGCCAAGGGGTCGGGCATGATCGAGCCGAACATGGCCACCATGCTGTCCTTCGTCTTCACCGACGCCGCCATCCCGGCGGACATATTGCAAGAGTTGCTGAAGCGCGCCGCCGACGTTACCTTCAACCGCATCACGGTGGATTCCGACACTTCCACCTCCGACACCCTGCTGCTGGCGGCCACGGGCGCGGCGGGCAACGAGGCGGATTTCTCCGGCCCTGACGACGGGCGGCTGGCCGATTTCGCCCGCGCCCTCGAGGACCTGTGCCGCGACCTCGCCCACCAGGTGGTGCGCGACGGCGAGGGGGCGAGCAAGTTCGTCACCATCACCGTGGAAGGAGCGCGCGACGACGGCGAGGCCCTGCTGGCGGCGCGCGCCATAGCCAATTCGCCGCTGGTCAAGACGGCCATAGCCGGCGAGGATCCCAACTGGGGGCGCATCGTCATGGCGGTCGGCAAGTCGGGGGCCGGGTTCGACCAGCGCGACCTGGCCATCGACATGGGCGGCATCGCGGTGGCCCGCCACGGCATGGTGGTGGAGGGCTACGACGAGACCCCGGTGGCCGAACACATGAAGGGCGACGAGATAGACATCCGCGTCGACCTGGGGGCCGGAAGCGGCCGCGCCACCATGTGGACCTGCGACCTCACCCACCAGTATATAACCATCAACGCCGACTACCGCTCGTGAGGCGGGGCAGATTCCGCTCATGGGTGTCGAGGCGCAGCCAGCGCGCCTTGTCATGGACGAAATTCACCGCCCCGCAGAAGCCGCCCCTGGCGATGATGCAAATACCGGTGATGAGTGATTCCGGGCTGCCCGCCGGTCATTGAGATGATACGCTGAGCCGTTTGTCGGTTTCTCCGTCGGCTTCAAACCTGTTCCCGACGAGAATGAAGCGGCTGCTGGTATTTTTCCCTCCGGACCGGTCGTGGATGTGAAATTCCAGCATTACACGGCCGTTCCTTTCCCGCAGCCCATATGCCGCCTGCCATTGCACCAGGGGGGCGCCATCGCCATAACCCTCGGTATCGTATTGCGTGGAGAAAATGCCTGCTCTCGCAATGCTGTCGCCATTGGTTACATATACGCTGAGCACATCCGTCACCACGCCAAAATGAACATCCGGAACCCGCATCAACAACAGAATTCTCCCATCTTTCAAACGCGCCAGTGAAACCCATTGCGGACGCACCTTCCCCCATGTTCCCCATTCCGTGAAATCGCTGTAGGAACGCACCCTTTTCCAGCCATTGGCTGTCTTGCGGTATTCCAGCAGGGTCATTTTGGATGTGCATGCATGGCAGCTGTCCTCATTGGGGACGGCCCTGACCACCCATGCCTTGCGGCTGTCCCCCGCAGGCCTGAAAAGGCCCACGACGCGATGATCACATCGCTTCAGCACCGGGCAGGCAAAAGACCCCGCCACATTGTCCTCGGGCGCGTTTCGGGAGATTTCGTTTACGAGTATTTCGGCCGCCTTTGCATCATTGGTTGCCGTCCACATCATGCAGACAAGAAACAGCAACGGCCACGAGCGGTTGCGGATATTATTCATGCCTTCCACTCTCCGCGGTGTGCCAAGTCATATGCGCTGGCCCTTGCCTCCGTATCTCTCCGCCAGCAGGGCGAACAGGGCGCGCACCGCCTGGGCCTCGCCGCCGCGCGGGCGGGCCGGGCGGTTCTCGGGGTTCCAGCCGTAGATGTCCAGGTGCAGCCAGCGCTTTTCGTCGTGGACGAATTTCGACAGGAACAGGGCCGCCGTTATGGCCCCGCCGAAGCCGCCCCTGGCGACGTTGCAGATATCGGCAATGGGCGATTTCATGCCCTCGAGATAGGGCTTCCACAGGGGCAGCCGCCACACGGGGTCGTCGAGTTCCATGCCACAGGTGGTCAGCTCGCCGGCCAGCTCGTCATCGGCGGTGAAGAAGGGCGGCAACCGTGGCCCCAGCGCCACCCGCGCCGCGCCGGTCAGGGTGGCCATGTCTATTATGAGGGCCGGGTCTTCTTCCGCCGCCGCGGCCAGCGCGTCGGCCAGTATCAGGCGGCCCTCGGCGTCGGTGTTGCCGATCTCGACGCTCATGCCGTTGCGGGCGCGGATTACGTCCGACGGGCGCATGGCCTCGCCGCCTATGGAATTCTCCACCGCCGGGATCAGCACCCGCAGGCGCACCTTCAGCCGCGCCGCCATTATCATGCGCGCCAGCGCCAGCGCGGCGGCGGCCCCGCCCATGTCCTTCTTCATCAGCAACATTCCGGAGGATGGCTTGATGTCCAGTCCGCCGGTGTCGAAGCACACCCCCTTGCCGACCAGCGTGACAGCCGGTGCATCTGGCTCTCCCCACCTGATGTCGATGAGGCGCGGGGCGCGGGCGGCGGGTGCGGCGCGGCCCACCGCGTGAACGAGCGGGAATTGGCGCTTCAGCTCGCCGCCCACGGTGATGGTGATTTGGCCATTGAACGCGGCGGCCAGCTCACCGGCATGGGCGGCCAGCTCGGCGGGGCCAAGATCTTCCACCGGGGTGTTGATCAAATCGCGCGCCAGCCATATGGCCCGCGCCTGGTTGAGGACGCTGTCCCGGTCCACGCCGGGCGGGCATGCCAGGCGCGCCGCCTGCCGCTTACCCTGCCGGTAGGCGGTGAATTCATAGGCCGACAGCAGCCAGCCCAGAACCGTCAGCTCATCGGCCCCCTCCTCGAACCTGTAAAGCCCTTCCGGCAGTTGCCGCGCCAGCGCCCCGCGCGCCAGCGAGGGCCGCTTCGCCTCGCCGCTTCCGGCCAGCGCCAGCGCCGGTTTCCCGTCCTCTCCGGGCAGCAGCAGGCACTTGCCCTCCTCGCCGGAAAAATCGTTGGCCTCCCCCCAGGCTCGCTGAAATGGGGGCAGCGCGGCCATCGCCTCGTCAACCCGCCGCCGCGCCACCATGCGGATGGGCAAGGCCTCGCCAGCGGCGGCGGAGGGAAGAAGAATGTCCCTTGGTTCACCGGCCATGTGCGTTCCCTTGATGAGCTGTTCCCTTGATTAGCTGTCCTCGCGGCGTGTTGCCGAATCGCCGCCCAGCCTATGTCCGCCGCCCGTCCGTGGCAAGCAGGCGGGCCGCCAAGGTTACGCGGCGGGGGAAATGAAAACATGGTTAACAGTTTATTGACTTGTTGTGTCCCACAATGCGTCAGACGCATTGCATCATGCACGAAATCACGGGAACGATAAATGCCTGAGAACGCTCTGCGGGGACGCAAATACCGCCCGCTCGGAATCATCGCCATGGCGGTCATCGCCGGGCTGGGGCTGTCCGGCTGCAAGACCACCGGCGGCGGCAATGCCGCCGACCCCATGACCACCGGATCACTGTCCTCCACCGGCGGCCAGCCCTCGCTGAAGGCCACCACCGCCGCCGCCGAGGAATGGCGGCGCGACCCGGAAGACCTGGGCAAGGGGCTGGCCTACGTGCGCCAGCTGGAGCTGCTCGGCCAGCACGGGCAGAAGTTCGCCGTGCTCAAGAAGCTCATAGGCTATCACCCGCGCAACATGGGCCTGCGCGCCATGTATGCCCGCGCCCTGCTCAAGGGCGGGCGCGCCGTGCAGGCGGAAGGCGCTTTCCGCGCCATGCTGGAGGCCGGTCAGCGCGACTGGAAGACCTACAACGGCCTTGGCTCGGCGCTGGCCGCCCAAGGGCGCTTCAGCGAGGCGCGCGACCAGTATCAACTGGCCCTGAAGGCCTCTCCCGGCAATGTCAAGGTCATGAACAATATCGCGCTCAGCCATATACTGGAGGGCAATCCGGCGCGCGCCGAGGCCATGCTGCGCCGGCTCCTGCAAACCCCGCAGGGGCGCAACGACCGGCGCATCCGCCAGAACCTGGCCCTGTCGCTGGGCCTGCAGGGGCGCTTCAAGGAAGCCCGCTACGTGGCCAGCCAGGATCTGCCGCCAGAGGTGGTCGAGGCCAACATGGCCTACCTGAGGAAAATGCTCGGCGGCTCCACCGACACCTGGGAAAAACTGCGCAAGGCCGGGTGACGCTCCTCTCCGGGCAGGTGGCGCTCCCGCGCCCACTTGCGCCTCGCTTTGCCCGCCGCCGCGATATGCGCTATGAGGCTCCCTGAACCCATGCAAACTTCCGGGGAGCCTTTTTCATGAATGGCAGGCAGGCCAACGACGCCAACCCGAGCTGGCGCGGAACCACCATCATCGCGGTGCGCAAGGGGAACAAGGCGGTCATCGCCGGCGACGGGCAGGTGTCGCTGGGCAATACCGTCATCAAGGGCTCGGCGCGCAAGGTGCGGCGGCTGGCCGGCGGCAAGGTGGTGGCGGGGTTTGCCGGGGCCACGGCGGACGCCTTCACCCTGCTGGAGCGGCTGGAGAGCAAGCTGGAGCAATACCCCGGCCAGCTCACCCGCGCCTGCGTCGAGCTGGCCAAGGACTGGCGCACCGACCGCTACCTGCGCCGCCTCGAGGCCATGATGATAGTCGCCGATGCCTCCATAACCCTGGTGCTGACCGGCAACGGCGACGTGCTGGAGCCGGAAGGCGGGGTGGCCGGCATAGGCTCCGGCGGCTCCTTCGCCCTCGCCGCGGCGCGCGCCCTCATGGACGGCGACATGGACGCCGAGGCCATAGCCCGGCGGGCGCTGGAGATAGCCGCCGATATCTGCGTCTATACCAACACCAACCTGAGCGTCGAGGTCATCGACGCGGCGCGGGAATAGGCCGCGCGCCGTGGCCACGGCCAGCGACAGGCCGCGGCTGGGCATGGCGCTGATCGCGCTGGCCATGGCGGTGTTCGCCGTGCAGGACGCCTTCACCCGCGTATTGGTGCGCGACATTTCCCCGCCCCAGGTGATGATGGTGCGCCTTTGGGTGTTCGCCGCCGTCATGCTCGGCTGGGCGGCCTGGCAGGGGCGGCTCGGCGAGGCACTGCGCCCGCGGCGGCCATTCCTGCAAGCGGCGCGCGCCGCCTTCTCGGCGCTGGAGATAATCACCGTCGCCTGGGCGCTGAAATACATGGGGCTGGCCGAGACGCACGCCCTCTTCGCCTCCTTTCCGCTGATGGCGGCGCTCATGGCCCGCCTGGCCCTCGGCGAGCGCCTCGACGGCGGGCGCATGGCGGCCATCGCCGCCGGGTTCATCGGCGCGCTGATGATAATCAGGCCGGGGGCCGGGGTGTTTCGCCCCGAGGCGCTGATCGCGCTGGCCGCCGCGGGCCTGTTCGCCGCCTACCAGGTGGCCGGGCGCATGGCCGCCCACAGCGACAGCTTCCTCACCTCGGTGGTGCAAATACCCCTCGTCGGGGCGCTCATCCTCACTCCGCCGGGCCTCCTCCAGTGGAGCGACCCGACATATGGCCAGTGGCTGCTGATAGCCGCCATCACCACCTGCGGCATCATCGGCCACCTGCTGCTGGTCAAGGCGCTGGAACATGCCCCGGCCAGCGTCTTGCAGCCGTTCAACTACCTGCTGCTGCTTTTCGCCTTCGTCATCGGGATGGGCGTCTTCGGCGAGCGGCCCGGGGCGCTGTCCATCGCCGGGGCGCTGGTCATAGCGCTGGCCGGGCTGTATTCGTTGTCGCGCCCGTAATCGTCGTCGTAGCGCACTATGTCGTCCTCGCCCAGGTAGGGGCCGGACTGCACCTCGATGAGCAGGGCGGGCATCCTGCCGGGGTTCTCCAGCCGGTGGCGGTTGCCGATGGGGATGTAGGTGGACTGGTTCTCCGACAGCAGGAACTCCTCCTCGCCGTTGGTCACCTTCACCGTGCCGCGCACCACCACCCAGTGTTCGGCGCGGTGGTGGTGGCTCTGCATGGACAGCCGCGCCCCCGGCTTCACCATCAGCGTCTTGACCTGGTAGCGTTCGCCATCGGCCAGCTTCTCGTACCAGCCCCACGGGCGGTATATGCGCCGGTGGGCGGTGGCCGCCTCGTGGCCGGAGGCCTTCAGCTCCTCGACCACCTCGCCCACCTGCTGGGCATATTCGCGCGAGGCCACGAGGATGGCGTCGGGGGTGGCCACCGCCACCACGTCATCCAGCCCCAGCACCGCCAGCACGCCGCCGCCCTCGCTGTGGACGAACGAATTCCTCACCCCCTTGAGCAACACATCGCCGTGGGCGACGTTGCCGTCTCCGTCCCTGACCATCGCCTCCCACACGGCGGGCCACGCGCCGAGGTCGCTCCACCCGGCGTTCAGCGGCACGCAGCGAATGCCGAAGGCCTTCTCCATGATCGCGTAGTCTATGGAATCCGCCGGGCAGCTCCGCCAGGCGGTGGCGTCGAGGCGGCAGAAGTCGAGATCGGAGCGCGCCTCGGCCACCGCCGCCGCGCAGGGGGCGAGGAATTCCGGCGCATGGGCGCGGAAGGCCTCGATCATGGTCTCGGCGGTGAACAGGAATATCCCGGCGTTCCAGTAATAATTGCCGGCGCGCAGGTATTGCTCCGCCGTCTCCGCATCGGGCTTTTCGACGAAGCGGCTCACCATGAGCGGCGCTTTTTCCCCCTGCTCCGTCCGCGCCGTCTCCATGTAGCCATAGCCGGTTTCCGGCCTGTCGGGGGTGACCCCGAAGGTAACCATGTGGCCGTCGAGGGCCGCTTCCACGCCCGCCCGCACGGCGCGCGAGAATTCCTCCCGGTCGGCTATCAGGTGATCCGACGGCAGCACCAGCAGGAGCCGCCCGGGATCCTCCTGGGCGGCCAGCAGCGCGGCGGCCAGCACGGCGGGGGCCGTGTTGCGCGCCGATGGCTCCAGTATTATGCGCCCGTCCGCGACCCGCGCCTGCTGCATCTGCTCGGCCACCAGGAAGCGGTGATCGTTGTTGCAGATCACCGAGACGGGGCCGAAGGGCTCGCCCTCCAGCCGCTCCAGCGTCTGGGCGAACAGCGACTTCTCCCCGGCCAGCGGCAGGAACTGCTTGGGGCGCGACTTGCGCGACAGCGGCCACAGGCGCGTGCCCGATCCGCCGGACAATATCACGGGATGCACAAGGGTCACTTTCCGTCCTCCATGAAACAAATCGGAACGCTTGCCTGTTTTTCCTGTCCGGCGATGCAATTCCCGCGCCAACCAGCGTTACGCATTTGTTGGAACAATCTCCCTCTTACCCATGAAAAACATAAAATTTATCGGTTTTCTTTACGGGATATAAAAATTCACCGTTTATGCAGGTGATTAAGTGCGAAGAAATATGTGTCATGCGAAGCCGCGCGATCTCAATCAGGAGAGAGACATTCATGCGGGAGTGGATCAGGAAAGCTCGTTATCGTGCGAATGAGGAAGGCGCGGCGGCAATAGAGTTTGCCCTTGTCGTTCCGGTGGCCATGCTCGCCATCGTGGGCATACTGGAAATCAGCCTGATAATGTTCGCCGATTACAAGATGGAGCAGGCCGTGTCGGAAATCTCCCGGCAGATTCGCACAGGCCAAGCCAGCGCCGCGGGAATGACCCAGCAGCAGTTCAAGCAATACGTATGCAGCCACATGCTGGTCCTCAACAACAATTGTGTCAATGATCTCAAGGTGGATGTCCAGGAATTCCCCGACTTCGCCAGCGTGAAATTCCCCCCTGCGGTGAAAGAGGAACAAAGTTCCGGTGGAAGCACGTCTCTTACTCTTTCCTCCAGCGTCGGCACCCTGTTCAATATAGGCTCCGCCGAATCCATCATAGGCGTGCGTGTTTATTATCAGTGGCCATACATGACCCCCTTCATTGCCAATGCGCTGAACAAGATCAGCGTCGATGGCAAGGCCCTCCTGTCGGCGGCGGGCGCCTTCCGCAACGAGCCATTCAATTAATCGCCCAGGGAGTTCGGCTACCATGAAGCGGTTTTGGACAATGATTAAATCACGCTTTCCCGGCAAGGAGCTTGGGCGGGACGAACGTGGGCTGGCCGCCATAGAGCTGGCCCTGACCCTGCCTTTCCTGGTGTTGCTGTTTTTTGGTGTCGTCGATCTGTCACAGGCGATTTCGGCCAACAAGAAGATAACCCAGGCCACCAACACCATGGCCGACCTGATAACCCAGGCGGCCGGCAAGGTGACCAAGGCCGAAATAGACGGCGTGTTCAATGCCGCGCGCCCCATACTCGACCCCTTCCCCCATGAAGACTTCGGCATCACCATCATTGCACTCAAGCCATC
>CAZXTT010000213.1:0-15540 GCA_964643775.1 uncultured Rhizobiaceae bacterium
GAGCGCCGCGAAGGCTTCCGACGCGCCCGCCACCATGTAGACCACGAAGAAGACAACGATGGGCGACAGCACCGGCAGCAGCGAGGGGATGATCATCTCCTTGATCGCCGCCTTGGTCAGCATGTCCACGGCGCGGCCGTAATCGGGCTTCTCGGTGCCTTCCATGATGCCCGGCTTCTCGCTGAACTGGCGGCGCACTTCCTCGACCACGGCGCCGCCGGCGCGGCCCACCGCCGTCATGGCGATGCCGCCGAACAGGAAGGGCAGCAGGCCGCCGAACAGCAGACCGGCCACCACGTAGGGGTTGGACAGCGAGAAGTCCACCTTGACGCCGTGCAGGATGGAGCCCTCGGCGGCCTTTTCGGCGAAGTGGTGCAGGTCGGCGGTATAGGCCGCGAACAGCACCAGCGCGCCGAGGCCCGCCGAGCCGATGGCGTAGCCCTTGGTCACCGCCTTGGTGGTGTTGCCGACGGCGTCCAGCGCGTCGGTGGTGTTGCGCACCTCCGGCGGCAGGTCGGCCATCTCGGCGATGCCGCCGGCATTGTCGGTGACCGGGCCGAAGGCGTCGAGCGCCACCACCATGCCGGCCAGCGACAGCATGGTGGTCACGGCGATGGCGGTGCCGAAGAGACCGGCCAGCTGGTAGGTGGCAATGATGCCGAAGATGATGACCAGGGCCGGCAGGGCCGTCGATTCAAGCGAGATGGCCAGTCCCTGGATGACGTTGGTGCCATGACCGGTGACCGAGGCCTGGGCGATGGAATCGACCGGGCGCTTGTTGGTGCCGGTGTAATACTCGGTGATCCAGATGATGAGGCCGGTGACGATGAGGCCGATCATGCCGGAGAGGAACAGGGACTGCCCGGTTATCTCCAGCCCGTCGGAGGCCTTGAACACCGTGGAAGCGCCGAGCCAGCCCCAGACGATGATGGCGATGGCCACGGCCGACAACAGGGCGGTGGCGATGAAGCCCTTGTAGAGCGCTCCCATGATCGAGTTGTTGGCCCCCAGCTTGACGAAGAAGGTGCCGACTATCGAGGTGATGACGCAGGCCGCGGCGATAAGCAGCGGGAACAGCATCATGGTGATGGCCTGCGCGCCGGTGAAGAAGATGGCGGCCAGCACCATGGTGGCGACCACGGTGACCACGTAGGTTTCGAACAGGTCGGCGGCCATGCCGGCGCAGTCGCCGACGTTGTCGCCGACGTTGTCGGCGATGGTCGCCGGGTTGCGCGGATCGTCCTCGGGGATGCCCGCTTCCACCTTGCCCACCAGGTCGCCGCCGACGTCGGCGCCCTTGGTGAAGATGCCACCGCCGAGGCGGGCGAAGATGGAGATCAGCGAAGCGCCGAAGCCGAGCGCCACCAGCGCGTCGATGACCTCGCGCGAGGTGGGCTCATAGCCCATGGGGCCGATGAGGAACCAGAAGTATCCGGAAACGCCGAGCAGCGCCAGGCCGGCCACCAGCAGGCCGGTCACGGCGCCCGACTTGAAGGCTATGTCAAGCCCGGCCGCCAGGGACTTGGAAGCCGCCTGGGCGGTGCGCACGTTGGCGCGCACGGAAACCATCATGCCTATGATACCGGCGGCGCCGGAAAACAGCGCGCCGATGGCGAAGCCGATGGCCGCCAGCCACGACAGGGCGAAACCGACAATGAAAAAAACCACCACGCCGACCATGGCGATGGTGGAATACTGACGGGTCAGGTAGGCGGTGGCGCCCTCGCGAATGGCGGCGGCTATCTCCTGCATGCGGGCAGTGCCGGCATCGGCCGCCATGACTTGCCTGATGCTCCACAGCGCGAAGACTATGGACACCAGCGACGCCCCGATAACTATCCACAGTGTCAAACTCATGACAGATCATCCTTATCAGTTGATACAGGCCGTAAAGGATGCGGGTGGGCTGTTCCCTCCACGCGATGCGGGCGGCTTTTTCCGCCTTGTTGGTCTTTTCGCGTGCGTTCTTCCCTCCTCCCCGCTTCTTTCGCCGTGAACATGCCAAAAAGTGGATATTCAGGCAACCATATATTAGACATTCGTATGTTTTGATATAGATCAATAAAATGGGGCCGGGTGAGGGTGTCCTGAATTGACGCAAGTCAAATAACCGTCCACTCCGCGCCTTGCCTTTTTCACAATGGCAGGGCAAATAAGGCAACCATGACGCTCACCCCCGACGAGAGCGGACGATCTCAAGTGACATCCGACCAGAAAAGCATGCCGGAGAGCCATCCATACAGGAGCAAGAGCTGGCGCGGGCCAGTCAGCGGGGCAATGGCTTGCGCCGTGATGGCGCTGGCGCTGGCCTCCTGCGCCCAGGATCAGCCCTCGCTGGATAGTTCGGTGCGCGACATAACGGTGGCCACGGACACGGCGCCGGAAGGTTCCATCCTGCCTGCTCACATCTCCGGCGTGCTGACACGGGTGACGCCATCGTTCGTCACCATGGTGATAAGCGAGCCGATGAAACGCTTCGGCGCCGATGTGGGCATTCCGCGCGGCGTGTCCTCCGGCTCCGGCTTCGTCATCGACCGCTCTGGGCTGGTGATGACCGCCGCCCACGTGGCATACGCGCCGAAATACTCGGTGCGCGCCCAAGCATCCAACGGGCGCATATACAGGGGCAAGGTGATAAAGCTGATGCCGGGCACCGACGCCGGGCTGGTGCGCATATTCTCGTTCAACGCGCCGCCGGTGACGCCCGCCGCCAGCCCCTGCCTGAAGAAGGGGCAGGCGGTGTTCTCCCTCGGCAGGCCCCATGCCGGGGGCGACACGGCGCGCATCGGCAGCGTCAGGTCGATGCATTTCAGCCGCGCCGTCCATTACGGCAAGTTCGGCTATCCGGACGCCATGGTGCTGAAAATGGCCACCCGCCGCGGCGAATCGGGTGGGCCGGTGTTCAACGCCGATGGCGAGCTGGTGGGCATGGTGGTTTCCACCCTCTCCGCCGGTGGCCGCCCGCTCAACCTGGCCCACGCCATCCCGCTGCCGCCGCTGGCCCGTTTCTATTGCCAGAGCGCAAAGTGCGGCCCGCGCTGGCGCAAGCTCGCGGCCATGAACACCCGCGACTGCAAGTAGAGCCGCCTCATCCGGCGATGCCCCGCCCGCCATTCCCCGTTCTGCCGCCAGCCCCGCCGGCCCTGCCCGCCCTGCCCATCATGCCGCCGCGGGCGGCGAGAAGCGCGCCACCGATTATCAGGGCGGCGGCCAGCCACACCACAGGTTGCGGCAGGCGTCCGGCGGCCAGTGACAGCAACAACAGCGACAGCAGCGGCGTCATGTAACTGAACACCCCGAGCAGGCGCACGTCGCCGCGCTTCATGCCGTAATCCCAGAAGTAGAATGCGCCGCCCACCGGCCCCAGCCCCAGCAGCGGCACGGCCAGCCACTCGACGCCTTCCAGCGGCCAGCGGGTCTGCTCGAACAGGAGATGGGCGGCGAGCGCCAGCATGGAGGTTATCAGGCAATAGAGGGCCACCATGTGGGTGGGCACGTGGGAGAACAGGCGCGAGGCCACCGAATAGCCGGCCCAGATGACGGCGGCGGCCAGCGCGGCGGCGAAGCCCGGCCACGGGTCGCCGCCGGAAGCGGCATCGGCGGAGGAGCCGGAAAGCACCACCAGCGCCGCCCCCGCCAGCCCCATCAGCCCCCCGGCCACGTGTTGCCAGGCGAGCCGCGAGCCTTGCATGGAGGCGGGCAGCAGGGCGGAAAAGAGCACCACCAGCAGCGGCCACAGGTAGTTTATCAAGGTGGCCTCCATGACCGGCGCGTTGCGCAGGGCAAGGAAGAAGAAGAAATGATTGCCGAACAGCCCGCTCACCCCCAGCAGCAGGGCCGGGATGTGCGGGCGCAGCAGGTCGCGCCCCGCGCCGTTCTTCCACACCATCAGCGCGCCGACGCAAGCGGCGATGAAGAAGCTCATGGCGACGAGCTGAAAGGGCGGAATGCGCGCCGCCCACGAGGTGAGCAGGGCAAGCCCGGCCCATATGGGGATGGCCGCCATGCCGATCAGCGTGGCGCGCCCTTGCGAGGCGGCGGAAGGTGATGAAGGCATGGCGGTTCGGCCCCGTGCGGAATTCAGGGTCTGGTATTGAGTCCAGACCCTAGCCTTGCCGTCTCAGGCGGTGATGGTCTGCACTCCGTCATCCCCGGCCACCAGGGCGACGCTGGCTATGCCGGTGAACAGGCCCTGCTCGACGACGCCGGGGATCGTGATGAGCGCCTCGGCCAGCTTCTCCGGGGTGATGATATGGCCGAGGTGGCAATCGACTATCCAGCCGCCGTTGTCGGTGACGAAGGTTTCGCCGTCACGCTGGCGCAGTTTCAGCTCGCCTTTCATGCCGAGGGCGGTTATGGCGGCCTCGATCTTGTCCATGGTGGCGCGCGCCCCGAAGGGGAGGATTTCCACCGGCAGCGGGAAGCGGCCGAATGTTTCGTCGCTCATGTTCTTGGAGGCGTCGGCTATGACCACCATCTTGTCAGACGATGAGGCGACGATCTTCTCGCGCGTCAGCGCCCCGCCGCCGCCCTTTATGAGCACCAGCCCGCGCGGCAATATCTCGTCGGCCCCGTCCACCGTGACGTCGAGGCGCGGCTCCTCCTCCAGGGTGGCCAGGCGGATGCCGAGCGCGCGGGCGCGCTGCTCGGAGGCCACGGAGGTGGGCACGCAAATGACGTCCAGCCCCTCCTTCACCCGCGCCCCCAGCGCGTCGATGAAGTGATCTGCGGTGGAGCCGGTGCCCAGGCCCACTTTCATGCCATCCTCGATGTAATCGAGCGCCGCTGCGGCGGCTGCCTTCTTCTGTTCGTCAGGCGTCATCTGCTTCCCTCCAGTGCTCGTCCTTCGTTCGTGCGTGGCGGCAAACTACATGGCAACCCGCGCCCTTTCAACATGCCGGGAGCCGAAACCAATCGATGCGGGCGCTCACGGCCTTTGCTTGGGCGGCAGGGGTGGGGGGATCTTGTACTTGTAGGTTCCCTGCTCGGTCATGTAGCCGCGCATGTTGATGATGATCTTTTCCTTGTGGGCCTTGCCCTCGCGGCGGCGCACGGCGGCGAAGAAGCTCTTGCGCATGCGCGCTCCGGCGGCGGTGGAGGGGTCGATGCTGAACACTATGTGCATGGGCTGGGCCCGCGGATCGTCCACCGGGCGCGCCAGGGCATGCACCCGCTGGCCGTGGACGGTGAAGACTATCACCTGCATGCGCGAATGGTGATACGGCAGGCGGATGGAGAAGCCAGAGCCGAGCGCCAGCCAGATGACGGCGGCGGTGACCGCCAGCCCGGCCAGCCACGCCAGCCAGCGGTTGCGCAGGCGGGTGACCAGCAGCAGGCCGAATATGGCCAGCGCCACGAGGGCCGAATAGGTCAGCACCAGCGGATCGGAAAACATCATCGGCCCTTGCCTCCGCCTGTCGCGCCGCCGCCCGCGCCCTGCTTGCCGGGGCCCGCGCCCATGGAGCGCAGCAGCGGGTGGAATATCTCGAAGGGCGAGAAATCGAGCGATCCGCCGACCAGCTTGCCGTCCTTCATGCGGAAGGCGACGACCGGCTTCTCCTGCCCCGGATACTCCAGCGTTATCACCCCTTCCCAGACGACCATCATCAGCTTCCCCTGCCGGTAGCGGATGGACACGCGCACCTCTTCCGGCTTGTTGCCCTGGCCGTTGTCGGAATAATAGACCACCGAGAAGCGGTAGCGCCCGTCGGGGATGCCGCGCGAGAAGATGAACTCGTAATTGAGCCCGGAAAAATCGACATCGCGCCCCAGGTCATCGCGAACAAGATTGAAAATCTTGCCATAAGGCACTGAATAGCCCACCTTTTCGCCATTTGGGGCCTGTGCCCATATGTCTATGTCGGCGGGGCTTGCGGAATCCCATGTCATCTCGGCCAGCAGGTCGCCGGCGGGCTTGTCGGGCTGGCTCGTCTCGGTCTTTATCCTGATGAGGGGGATTATCAGCACCACCAGGGTGAGCATGAGCAGGGCCAGCAGCAACAGCAGGTCGCGGAAGACCACCGCCATGGCATCCTCGCGCCGCCGCCGGGGCATGGCCTGCTCCTCCCTTCACTCTTCGCCGCTTTCGGCGGCGGCAGGCGGGCCGTGGAGTATCTCGCGCACCTTGTCGAGGCTTTCCATGACCATGGCCGCCGACAGGCCGATCAGCGTGGTGTCTATGGCGAATGACACCTGGCCCAGGAACTCGCCTATCTCCGCCGACAGCACCGCCGGATCCTGAAGCGATTCCACGTCTATGCCGGAAAGGGCCAGCGAAAAGCCCAGCACTGTGCCCAGCATGCCCAGCCCGGTGGTCAGCCACGACCAGAAATGCACGTCGATGTCGCGCCCGGAGAAGGCCGCCAGCTCGACGAGGATGACGATGGTCAGGATGATCCAGAAGAACCATGCGGTGAGCGCCCCGCCGAGTATGCGGTCGAGGTAGCCCAGCGAGTATATGGCATAGAGCAGCCCGGCCAGGGCCAGCAGTATGGCCAGCTCCACCATGCGCCCCCAGACGGAGCGCTTGCCGCGCCCTTGATCGCTCATGCGCCTTTCATCCCGTTTGCCTGTCCGGGCCTGTCATTCACATGATATGCCATTTTGCCGCCATTTTGACAGACTTCGGTCAAGCCGCGCCAATTTGCGTCATTAAAATTTACGCCATTAAAATGTGCGGGGGCGCGGGGGGGGGCGCACGGCCCGTCGGGCAAGCGCTTTTGCTTGCGCTAAGGCAAGGCGGATTCTAGGGTCCGTCAGCGAGCGCGGGCGCGAGCCCATGATTCATGAATGACCCGAACCGGCCCATGCCCATCGACCTGAAAGCCCTGCTGGACGCCCACATGCCGGAGGCCCCGGCGCTCTATGGCAAGCATGTCAACCCGCGGTTTGCCCGCGCCATGGGGCTGATCGGCTTCGACAGGCCCTTCGTGCGCGGGCGCGGGCCGTGGCTGTGGGACGCCGCGGGCAACAAATACCTGGACATGCTCTCCGGCTACGGGGTGTTCAACATCGGGCGCAATCACCCGGCGCTGCGCGAGGCGCTGAAGCAGTTCATGGACCTGGAAGTCTCGTCGCTGGTGCAGATGGACACGCCGCTGCTGGTGGCGCTGGCGGCGCGGGAGCTGAAGAAACGGGTGGGGCTGGGGCTGGAGCATGTCTATTTCGGCTCCACCGGGGCGGAGGCCAACGAAACGGCCATCAAGTTCGCCCGCAAGACCACCGGCAAGCCGCGCGTGCTGCACGCCTCGGCGGCCTTTCACGGGCTGACCACCGGGGCGCTGGCGCTCAACGGCTCGAGGGTGTTCCGCGAGGGCTTCGGGCCACTGCCGCCCAGCGGCGAGGTGCCCTTCGGCGATCTCGAGGCGCTGGAGAACGAGCTGGTCAAGGGCGACGTGGCGGCCTTCTTCATCGAGCCGGTGCAGGGCAAGGGAGTGCGCGTGCCCCCCGGCGGCTACCTCTCGGCGGCGGCCCGCCTGTGCCATGAGCACGGGGCGCTGATGGTGGTGGACGAGGTGCAGACGGGGGTGGGCCGCTGCGGGCGCTTCCTCGCCATCCACCACGAAGAGGACGACATCCGCCCCGACATGGTGCTGATGTCCAAGGCGCTCTCCGGCGGCTACGTGCCCGTCTCGGCGGTGCTGATGAGCAGGCGGGTGTATGACGCGGTGTTCTCGTCGCTGGAGCGCTCGGTGGTGCATTCATCCACCTTCGGCAAGTCCAACTTCGCCGCCACCGCCCTGCTGGCCACGCTGGAAGTGGTGGACGAGGAGAAGCTGGCGGAGAACGCCGAACGCACCGGCGCGCTGCTGATGGAGCGGCTGGCGGCGCTGGTGGACAGGTATGAATTCCTCCACGCGGTGCGCGGGCGCGGGCTGATGATCGCTATCGACTTCGGCCCGCCCAAGTCGCTGAAGCTGAAGACGGCGTGGAAGATGGTCAACTCCATGAACGCCGAGCTGTTCTGCCAGGCCATCACCATGCCGCTGCTGGAGCGCCACCGGGTGCTCACCCAGGTGGCCGGATACAACATGCACACCATCAAGCTGATCCCGCCGCTGGTCATCGGCGAGGAGGAGGTGGAGTGGTTCGTCAAGGCCTTCGAGGATGTCATGGAGGCGCTGCACCGCTTCCCCGGCCCGGCATGGGAGAGCCTCGCGTCGATAGCCCGCAATGCGCTGGGCGGCGGCAAGCGCCGGTGAGCGGCGCATGACGGGGCGTGACCGGCATCCATCCCCTGCCCCGCCGCCACCCCGCGGGTGGTGTGGCGGTAGTGATGGCGGACATGACAGTGGCCATGGCGGCGGACATGGCGGCGCTCACGGCGGTGGCCATGGCGGGCCAGGGGGCAAGCGGCGGGCACGGGCAGGCGGCGGGAAAGGCCGCCAGTGGCGCGAGCTGCTGGCGGGGATCGCGGCGGCCAGCGCCCTGCGCCCGGCCCTCGTGGTGGTCACGTGGGTGGTGCTGGCCGTCATCTCGCTGGCGGCGGCGGCCATGTGGCTGCGGGTCGATACCAATCCGGGGCACATGATCGACGAGAGGCTGGACTTCCGCCGCGACTACAACGAGCTGATCAAGGCATTTCCGCAACTGGACAACAACTTCGTGGTCATCGTCGAGGCGGCCACCCCGCGGACGGCGCGCGCCGCCGGGATGGCGGTGGAGCGCTCCTTCCGGGCGCGGCCCGATTTGTTCTCGCACGTGTTCGCCCCTGCCCTGTCGCCCATGTTCGACCATTACGGCCCCCTGTGGATGGAGACGGAAAAGGTGCGGGCCATGGTGGAGCGCCTGAAGCAGGCCGCGCCGCTGCTCTCGGCGCTGGCCGAACACCCCAACCTGGAGGGCATGGCGGGCCTCATCGGGCGGCTGAAACCGGCCATGGAGGCAGGCCGCGCACCACCCATGCTGGGAGAGTTCCTTTATTCCATGAGCGACACGGTGCGCGCCGCCGCCGCCGGGCGCACCAGGGTTTTCGACTGGCGCAAGCTGGGCGGCTCCGGCATGGGAATGGAGGGGACGAAGCGCATCATCATGGTGATAAAGCCGAGGCTCGATTTCTCGGCCCTTGATCCGGCGGAAAAGGCCATGGGAGAAGCGCGGCGCATCGCCGATGACAGGGAGAACACCTCCGGCGGGCGGGCCAGCATCACCCTGACCGGCGAGGCGGCAATGAACGCCGAGGAATTCGAGACGGTCACCGAGGGGGCGGCACTGGCCGGGCTGGCCTCTTTCATCATCGTCACCCTGGTAATGGCCATCGGCCTGCCGGCGCGGCGGCTGGTGTCGGCGGCGCTGGCGCTGGTTATCGCGGGTTTCGCCCTCAACGCCGGATTCGCCACCCTGGCGGTGGGCGAGCTGAACATGATCTCGGTGGCCTTCGCGGTGCTGTTCATCGGGCTGGGGGTGGATTACGCGGTGCATTTCCTGCTGCGCTGGCTGGAGGAGCGCAACCGCGACCATGGGGCCGCCAACGTCGCCATAACGGCGCGCGCGGCGGCCGCCATAGGCCCGGCGCTGGTGCTGGCGGCAATGACCACCATACCGGGATTCCTGGCCTTCACTCCCACCAGCTTCACCGGCATGGCGCAACTGGGCATCATCGCCGCGGGCGGCATAGCCATAGCGCTGGCGGCCACCCTGACGCTGGTTCCGGCGGTGCTGCGCTGGCTGAACATTGCGCCCCGGCCAGCGCGGCCGAAAAACCTGTTGCGCATGGCCCCGAGGCCTCCTGCTGTCCCTGGCCGTTACCTGCGCCCGGCGGTCGCCCTGCTGGTGATAGTGGCGGCGCTGGCCTCGCTGCCGCTGCTGCCCAAGGTGCGTTTCGACGGCGACCCGGTGAACCTCAAGGATCCGGCGTCAAGGGCCGTGCAGGCCTTTCACCGCCTGCTGCGCGAGGAGCCGGAGGCGGTTTACTCCCTGTCCGTGATGACCAGTGATGGCGAAAGCAGCCGCCTGCTGGCGCGGAAGCTGGAGCAATTGCCGCAGGTGCGCGGGACGCGCGGCATAGAGGACTGGCTGCCGAAAGGGCAGGATGAAAAGCTTGCCCTGTTGCACTCCCTCAAGGGAATGGTGCCGGAGAAGGCGCGGATGGACAGGTTGACCGCCAACGGGGCGCGCCTGCGGGCGCTTTCATCCATGAGCAGGCAACTGGCGCTGATATCCGCCGCCGACAATGCGCCGCTCGGCCTGCGCCGGGCCGCCGACCGGCTGCGCCAGTCCATCGACCTTTTCCTGAGCAAGAGGGGCAATGACGCGGCTGCCGTATCGCGGCTGGAGGGGGCGATGTTCGTCCGCCTGCCGGAGCTGATCAGACAGGTGGCGCGGCTGGCCGATGCGCCGCGCATCACGGTGGACAACATCGATGCCGGGATCCGCGCCTGGCACATATCAGCCGATGGCCGCAGGCGGCTGGAGGTCATGCCATCGGGCAGGCTGGACAGCGAGGCGGCGATGCGTGATTTCGCCCGCGCGGTGCGTTCAGCCGCGCCCAATGCGACAGGCGCGCCGGTGGAGATAACCAGGGCGGCGGACGTCATCTCCTCGGCCATGCTGACGGCGGCCCTGTTTGCCCTTGTCATGGTGCTGGTAATAACCGCCATCATGATGCGCTCGCTGCGCGGCACATTGCTGGTGATGGCCCCGATAGCACTGGCGGCTCTGTTGCTGGCCGCCTACACGGTGTTGTTCGACGCGCCGTTCAACTTCGCCAATGTCATAGTCATTCCGCTGTTGCTGGGGCTGGGGGTGGATTCGGCCATCCATTACGTTCACCGGGCGCGCGAGATGCGCTCCGGGGTGGGCGTCGCCTCCTCCTCGACGCCGCGCGCCGTCATCATATCGGGGCTGACCACCATAGGCTCGTTCGGCACCTTGTGGATAACCCCGCATCGTGGCATGAGCTCGATGGGCGAGTTGCTGTCGGTGTCCATAGCCCTTACCCTGCTGACCACGCTGGTGGTGCTGCCGCAGATCATCGAGTGGGCGGGCCTTGACCGCCCCGGTGACGGCGGTTCATAAGCGCCTGACGAAATCATCGATCCAAGGACATTCCGCCGCCATGGCCGTTCCCCTCATCCAGCAGTTGCGCGTCGGCGCCTATATCATGAAGCAGAAGCTGAAAGGCAACCGCCGCTATCCGCTGGTGCTCATGCTCGAGCCGCTGTTCCGCTGCAACCTCGCCTGCCCGGGCTGCGGCAAGATCTCATATCCGAAGGAGATACTCGACAAGCGCCTGTCGGTGGCGGAATGCCTGGCGGCGGCGGAGGAATGCGGCGCGCCCATCGTCTCCATCCCCGGCGGCGAGCCGCTCATCCACCGGGAGATGCCGCAGATCGTCAACGGGCTGATCGAACAGAAGCGCTTCGTCTACTTGTGCACCAACGCCCTGTTGCTGAAGAAGAAGCTCGACGACTACGCGCCCTCCCCCTACCTGACATTCTCCATCCACCTCGACGGGCTGGGCGAGGAACACGACAAGGCGGTGGGGCAGGAAGGAGTGTTCGAACAGGTCACGGAGGCCATCCGCGAGGCGGTGCGGCGCTGCCACCGGGTGACCATCAACTGCACCCTGTTCAGCACCGCCGAGCTGGAAAGGACGGCGGATTTCTTCGATTTCGTCATGGCCCTGGGGGTGGAGAGCATAACCATCTCCGCCGGATACGCCTACGAGGACGCCGCCGACCAGGATCATTTCCTCAGCCGCAACCAGACGCGGCGGTTCTTCCGCCGCCTGTTCGACCTGCAGAAGCGCCGCAAGAAGAAGTGGCGCTTCAACCAGTCCATCCTCTACCTCGACTTCCTGGCCGGCAACCGCGACTACTCCTGCACCCCGTGGGGCAGCCCGGCGCGCAACATATTCGGCTGGCAGAAGCCGTGCTACCTGCTCAACGAGGGCTCCGCGCCCTCCTTCTCCGCCCTCATGGAGGGCACCGACTGGCGCGGCTACGGGCCGGGATGCCACGACAAGTGCGCCGAGTGCATGGTGCATTCCGGCTTCGAGCCGAGCGCCGTGCTGGACATGACCGACCACCCGCTGGAGGCGCTCAAGGTGTGGCTCAAGGGCATAGACACCGACGGGCCGCCGCCGGTGAGCGGGTGAAGGGCAACCTGCCTTTGACGGCCAGCCGTTGCCCCTGCTATTGCTTTTTCGAGCATTCACAAGGAGCTTCAGCTCATGGCGGATCATGATGTCCTGGTATCTGGTGGCGGCCCCGCCGGGCTGGCGGCGGCGGCGCTGTGCGCGCAGGGGGGGCTGAAGACGGCCCTGATAACCGGCCCCGCCGATCCCTTCGAGAAGCGCCACGATCCGCGCACCATCGCCCTCATGCGCCCCTCCATGCGCCTGCTGGAGCACCTGGGGCTGTTCACCGACGAGCTGCGCAAGCTCTCCAACCCGCTGGTCAAGCTGCGGCTGGTGGACGACACGGGGGGCATATTCTCGGCCCCGGAGGTGACGTTCGACGCCCGCGAGGCCGGCTGGTCGGAATTCGGCTGGAACATCCCGCTGGAAGACCTGCACCCGGCGCTGGCGGAAAAGGCGCGCGAGCTGGGGGTGGAATTCATCTCCGCCTCGGCGCTGGCGGTGGGCGACGACCGCAAGAGCGAGGCGCGGGTCAGGCTCGACAACGGCGAGGAGCTGTCGGCGTCGCTGCTGATCGCCGCCGACGGGCGCAAGTCGGCGCTGCGCGAAAGCGCCGGTTTCACCATGTTGCGCAAGGACTATCCGCAGGTGGCGGTGGGCTGTTTCTTCGCCCATTCCGCTGACCACGAGAACATGTCCACCGAGTATCACAAGGACCAGGGGCCCTTCACCACCGTGCCCATGCCGGGGCGGCGCTCGTCGCTGGTGTGGATGGTGGGCCCGCGGCGGGGGCGCGAGATAATGGAGCTGCCGCCGGATGAGCTGGCGCGGCGCATACAGATCGAAAGCCACGGCGATTTGGGCAGGATATCGGACGTGACGCGGCCGATGAGCTTTCCCATGCAGACGCTCAATGCCTCGGAATACGCCAGGGGGCGCGTCATACTGGCCGGCGAGGCGGCCCACGCGGTGCCGCCCATCGGGGCGCAGGGGCTCAACATGTCGCTGCGCGACGCGGCGCTGGCCGCCGAGCTGGCCTGCGACGCCCATGCCTTCGGCGACGACATCGGCGGCGACGAGATAATGGAGCAATACGACCGCGTGCGGCGGCGCGACATCTTCCCGCGCAAGGCGGCCATACACCTTGTCAACTCGGCGCTTCTGAGCAATTTCGCCCCCCTGCAGGCGATGCGCGCCGGGGGCATCGCGCTGGCGGCGGCAATTCCGTGGCTGCGCGACATTATAATGCGCCAGGGGCTGGCGCCGGGCGAGGAAAACGTGCCGCGCATCATGCGCGAGGAACATGACGACGAGCCGCGGCGGGAGCGGCAACAGGCGGCGGAAGGGGCTTGAGCGGCATCATGGCGTGGCTGGACAGGGAAACCATCATCGAGGTCAAGGACACCCTCGACATGGCGCGCGAGGCGGGCCTGATGATCGCCACCGCCGAGAGCTGCACCGGCGGGCTGGTGGCGGCGGCGCTCACTTCCGTCCCCGGATCGTCGAGCGTCTTCGAGCGCGGCTTCGTCACCTATTCCAACCAGTCGAAGACGGAGCTGCTGGGGGTGGAGGCGGCGCTGATAGAGGAACACGGGGCAGTTTCCGAACAGGTGGCGCGGGCCATGGCGGAAGGGGTGCTGGAGCGCTCGCGCGCCGATCTCGCGGTGTCGGTTACCGGCATAGCGGGCCCCGGCGGCGGCAGCCGCAAGAAGCCGGTGGGGCTGGTGCATTTCGCCTGCGCGGCGCGCGACGGCGAGACCATCGCCATCCGCTTCAACTACGGCGACATCGGCCGCGGCGAGGTGCGCATGCAGGCGCTGCTCAGCGCCCTTGGCCTGTTGCGCCAGCAGATGGCGGGCAGCTACCCTTCGCTGGCATGAGCATCTCGCCTGAACACCAAACCGGTCTTTGATCAATGACTTGCGCGGCCTTTTTATTGATTCCCGCAAGGTTATGATTCCCGGTCAAATTTAACTAAATTCCGGCCGCCATTCTTTGCCTGATCTAAAAACGCCTTTGTTAGAGTCCCTCCCATAACAGGGAAAAAGGGACGTCAAACAATGCGTGGGAAGACAATAAATATCATTGCAGGCGGCATGGCCGCCCTGCTCCTGATGGCGGGGGCGGCCGGCGCCGGAGAGATAAAGAGAACCAACTACGTGGCCGCGAAGGGGTATTACGCCAGGGCTTATGGCGACACCCTGCCGCCCATCGGGTTCGTCGGTTTTTGCGCCCGCTATGAGGAGGAGTGCCAGCCGCGGCAGGTCAGAACCGCCAGGATGCGCCTGACCCCGGCGCGCTGGGACCTGATCATGCAGGTGAACACATACGTGAACCGCAAGGTCAAGCCGGTAACCGACCAGGAGCTGTATAACCAGCCGGAAGTGTGGGATTACCCGTCCGGGGCCGGTGACTGCGAGGACTACGTGCTGCTCAAGATGCGCTACCTCGAGGAACTTGGCGTGCCGCCGGAGACGATGATGATAACGGTGGTGCTCGACGAGGCGGGCGAGGGCCACGCGGTGCTCATGCTGCGCACCGACAGCGGCGATTTCATCCTCGACAACCGCCGCGACCGGGTGATGCCCTGGTACAAGACCGGCTACCGCTACCTGAAACGCCAGTCACAGGAAGACCCGTCGCGCTGGGTCAGCCTGACCCGCGACAAGGGCAAGGGAGCGCGCTTCCTGAGCGGCAACCGCTGAGAGGCGAACAAACAGGACAAAACCCGGCCGGCGTCCCCCTCCCCATCCCCCACCAGGCCGGGTTTCCAGCCGGCCCCGGTCTCCCCACCGGGGCCGGCGCTTTTTTTCGGCCGGGGCTGGCAAGGACAAGGCTCTGATTCAAAATCCCTATCCATTAAGCGGTGGAGGGGTGATGATTAACGTCAGACTTTCAGTTGCTTATGGCTCGGTCTTTTCAAGCGAGGTGAGGTAGTGGGGGTATTTTTGCTGGTATGATTTCGCGCCGGCGGTCAGGGTTGCCGCTTCCTCGTCGGTGAGGGTGCGGATTATCTTGCCGGGCATTCCCACCACCAGCGAATTGGCGGGGATTTGCTTGCCCTCGGGGATCAGGGCCCCGGCGCCGATTACGCAGTTGTCGCCTATGGTGACGCCGTTCATGATGGTTGCGCCCATGCCGATTAGCACGTTGTCGCCTATGGCGCAGCCATGGAGGATGACCGAGTGGCCGACGACCACGTTCCGGCCCACGGTGAGGGGAAAGCCCTCGTCGGTGTGGAGGACGCTGTTGTCCTGAACGTTGGAGCCGGGGCCTATGGTGATGGGCTCGATATCACCGCGCAGCACCGCCCCGAACCAGACGGAAACATCCTTGCCCAGCTCCACCCGGCCAATGACATCGGCGGAAGGAGCAATGAAGAAACGCCCCTTGGGCGGCAGCTTGGGCCGATGGCCGTCGAATGCGTATATGCTCATGATGCGCCCTCCCCTGTTCATCCC
>CAZXTT010000214.1:0-3037 GCA_964643775.1 uncultured Rhizobiaceae bacterium
CCCCGCGCCCCCTCGGCAGGGGTCTTAACCCCTGCACCCCGGTTTTGCTCCGGAAATCCCCCACCCATGCTCGGAAGACATGGTCGTGGGCTCCTTGGCAATAGTGGGGGATTTCCGGAGCAAAATTTGGGGTCTGGGGCCTTGGGCCCCAGCCGGGGGGTGCAGGGGGGTGGATCCCCCCTGCATAATCCTGCCCGGCCTCCACGTATCAGTCCGGGATGGTCATGTCGGGAGTGAGGGCTTTGGAGGGGTATTGTGGTGTGGGGTGGGTTAGTTTTTGTTGAGTGTCATGATGCTGCTGCGTATGGATGCTTCGCACAAGTGTCGTTCGAAGCGGCGGAAGGGGCGGTAGTCGGCGTATTCACCGGGGCGCGCCCAAATGCAACCTATTCTTCCCACGAGGCCGGCGATCCAGTCGGCGGCTTGCAGGCTTTGATACATGTGGCTTTCCACCTGGAACGGCGGCTCTATGATGTGGCGGCGTGGTTCTTCGCCGCCGAACATGCTGGAGGCCGCGTGGGTCAGCAGGGACAGGCGATCCGCGTGTTCGTCGAGAACGATCATGATGGATGCCTCGCCATGGTGATCGAGGCGGCAGAAATCGTCCAGTCTCTTGAGCGCCTCCCGGAGAACCAGGCGGTATAGTTCCCTGGAGTCCAGTTCCTCGGGGCTCCATGGTTTTTCCAGCCCGGTGAAGAAGAGATGGCCGCCGGAGTTCGTTATGCGATTGAACAGGCGGTGGGTCATGCGGCGCAGTTCGGGATATTTCCCGATGTTTTTCAGGGTGTAGAGGGCGGAGCCTTTTTTCTCCCAGCGGGCGGGATGCTTTCCGGAACGTTCTATTTCGAAGCCGAGCAGCTCGCGCTTTCTCTGGAAGAACCACGTGGTGAAAGAGCGGACTTCCTCCGCCGGGAGCAAAAAGCCGGCCAGTCCGAAGACGGGGCTTGTTTTATGGCTCTCGTGGTCGCGGCTGACGAACGGCCCTATGTGGCCGAATTCATCCAGGTATGCGAGATAGATCATGTTGCCCCCGGACAGCACGAAGGCCCGCACAAGGCGGGCCCCGGAAAGAGAGCGACCTGAGCCGCGTCTCCATTATCGGATAGTCGAAACGTGTTGAAATGTCAAGGTTTGAGAATATTGCCGCCTCGGCTCAATGGAAAGCTTTGGAGGGGTTTGAGGGGGGAGTTGGGGGTTGGTTGGGTGAATATGGTGAGGTCGCGGATAGTGGTTGGCCGGGAGAGGTATTGGGCGCCCAGTTCGAGGGTTTTTGTTTGCCAGTGTTGCAGTTCGTGGGGGGCGAGGATGGAGGTGAGGGTCATGTGGAAGATGTAGTCCTTGCCGACGTATGGGTAGCCCCATGTGAAGACGTTGCCCTTTTGGCGGCGGGTCACGCCCTTGTCGAGGATGTTGTCCTGTTCCCTTTCGGTGAGGGGGGCGCGGAAGTGGTCGAGGTCGCGCACGCAGGCGAAGGCGAGGTCGTCGATGCGGGGGTTGGGGGTGGCCGGCTGGAGGGTGATGAAGCTGCCCAGCGGGCGGGGGACGAGCTGTCCTATTTCGACGGGTTTCCAGCGGCTGGCCAGTTCCTCCACGGCGGTGAGCAGTTGTTTTTCGTCGCGGCCCTCGCGCAGGCGGAAGGGGGCCTTGAGGGTGGCGTGGAAGCCGTAGCGGGCCGGGGTGCGGATGATGCCGGAGGGCAGGGGCCAGGCGTCGGCGACGGGCTGGCGGGTGAAGGTGTCGAAGCCGAACCAGCGGCGTCCGAACTCGGCCAGCGGCTCGTCGGGGCGGGGGGTGAAGTATATGGCGTAGCGGTAGTGGGGGGTGTCGTTCATGGCGGTGCTCACGGGATGATTTCGGCGGCCCCGTCGCGGCGCGGGTCGCCGAAGGCGTCGAGCCTGCCGCCGGGGGCGAGGCTTGCGCCGTGGACGCCGCCGAAGAACAGGTTGGGGGCCTGCCACAGGCGGTGTTGGGGGAAGAGCGCGCGCAGTTGTCCGGCTTCTTCTTCCGGCAGGCCGGGTTCGAAATCGAGAAAGCCGTCTTCCACGTGCAGGCGCGGGGCTTCCACGGCCTGCCGCAGGGACATGTTTCCGCGCAGCAGGCGGGCGATGACGGCGAACATGGCGGAGCGGATGCGGTTGGAGCCGCCGGTGCCGAGGGCGTGAAGGCTGCCGTTGTCGTGGCGCGTGATGGTTGGGGCCATCATGGAGGAGAGGCGGGTGTCGGGCGGCCAGCCGTCGAGGCCCGCCGGGTTGACGTCGGTTTCGCCCAGCATGTTGTTGAGCATGAAGCCGCAGCCGGGCACCACGTGGCCGTTGCCCTCGCCGTTGGATATGGTGATGGCGCAGGCATTGCCGTGGCCGTCGATGACGGAGATGTGGGTGGTGCCGCGCCACGAAGGGGGGCCGAATTGGGCGATGAGGGCGGCCAGGTCATGGCCGGTGGCCTTGCGGGCGGTATCGGCGGCATCGAGGGCTCGTGCCAGGTTGGGGGCGGATGGCGGCCTGGCGTCGAGGTCGTCCAGGGCCAGGCCGATGAGCGCGCCGGAGGCGGCGGGCGGCGGATTGAGGAATACCTGGGCCCCGGCCTCCTCGAGGAGCAGCGGCTGACGCCACATGGGGCGGTAATGGGCGAAATCATCCTCGCGCAGGTGGCCGTGGTTCCGTTGCTGAGCGAGGAAACGGGGCCAAATATTGTTTACGTAAGAGTCAATTCCGCCATCGGCCAGCTTTTCGAGGAAATCGGCCAGTCGCGGGTTGCTCATGCGCGCGCCGGGGGGAGGGGGCCGGCCGTCCACCAGGTAGGTGGCGGCGGTTTCCTCGTCGTGGGCGAGGATGGCCAGCACCACCTGGGCGAGGTAGGCCTGGAAGCCGGTTATCTCCCAGCCGGAGCGGGCCGTCTCGATGGCCGGGGCCAGAAGCCTGTCCATGGGCAGGCGGGCGGCGCGCTGGTGGAGGGCGAACAGCCCCGGCACGAAGCCCGGCGTGGCGGTGGCGGCGTGGCCGATGACGAAGGTCTGCACGGTATCGCCGAAATCGCA
>CAZXTT010000215.1:0-2646 GCA_964643775.1 uncultured Rhizobiaceae bacterium
CTGGGCCAGCGGCGAGGCATTCTCGCCTATGTTTCCTTCGGCGGCCAGCAGCAAAAGCGGCAACAGGGTGGCCAGCCCCACCCCCTCCAGAAAGCTGTTGATCAGCATCAGGAAAACCAGCAGGACCGCCCGGCCCTTTCCAAGGCGGGAGAGAATGGTGAACAGGGAAAGGATGGTTTTCATGAAATATGGCCGCCCGTGGCTACCTTGCTGGTGTTTGCCGATGAATGCCCTGCATGACCGATAACGGCCGCAAGAGCATATATCACCCCGGCAGGAAGGGAAAAAGCATCAATTGCGCGCCCTGATCCCGCCCGGCGCTTGTGGCGCGGGGCGGGGCATTTGTGTATGCTCGCCGGAAAAACGATCACAAAGCGGCAGGCACAATGGACAAACCCCTTCCCCCGAGGGCCGAAAAGCGCCCCGTAACCACCGTTCACCACGGCATCGAACGTCACGACGATTACGCGTGGCTGCGGGCCGAAAACTGGCGCGAGGTGATGAAGAACCCGGACGCCCTGCCCGGCGACATCCGCGCATACCTGGAGGCGGAGAACGCCTACCAGGAGGCGATGATGGCGGACACCGCCGGGCTTCAGGAGCAATTGTTCGCCGAGATGAAGGGGCGCATCAAGGAAGACGACAGCTCCGTGCCGGTGAGCGACGGGCCGTATTCATACGCCATGCGCTACGTGGAAGGGGCGCAGCATCCGCGGCTGGTGCGCATGCCGCGCGTCGGCGGCGGAGAGCGCGTACTGCTTGACGGCGAGGCCGAGGCGCAGGGCCATGACTTCTTCGACCTGGGGGCGGCGGAGCATTCGCCGGATCACCGCTGGCTGGCGTGGAGCGCCGACGTGCGCGGCTCGGAATATCACGATGTGCGCATCCGCGACCTCGACAGCGGCGAGGACACCGATACCCTGATAGCCGACACCTCCGGCTCCGTCGTCTGGGCCGAGGACAGCAGGCACCTGTTCTACGTGCGGCTGGACGAGAACCACCGCCCGCACCGGGTCTATCGCCATGAACTGGGCAGCGACCCCAGGGATGACGTATTGATCTACGAGGAGCCCGATCCGGGATTCTTCGTCGCCATCGGCAAGACCGATTCGAGGCGCTTCATCGTCATCGACGCCCATGATCACGAGACATCGGAAGCGCGCCTCATCGACGCGGCCGATCCATGTTCGGAGCCCATCCTGGTGGCGGCGCGCGAAACCGGGGTGGAATATGACGTGGAAGAGGCCCACGGCACCTTGTATATCCGCACCAACGCCGGCGGGGCGGAGGATTTCCGCATCGTCATGACGGCGCTGGAGACGCCGGGCCGCGAGCACTGGCGCGACATGATAGGCCACCGCGAGGGGCGGCTGATACTGGATCACATGCTGACCAGCCGCTTCATGGCGCGGCTGGAGCGCGAAAACGGCCTGCCGGCCATCGTCGTGACCGACCTGCACAATGGCCGCGAGCACGAGATAGCCTTCTCCGAGGAGGCCTATTCGCTGGGGCTGGGGGCGGCGACTTATGATTTCGAAACCACCCTGCTGCGCTTCACCTATTCCTCCATGACCACCCCGCAGCGCACCTATGACTACGACATGGCGACCCGCCGGCGCACCCTGCGCAAGGAGCAGGAAATACCATCCGGCCACGACCCGCGGGATTATGAAACGCGGCGCATCTTCGCCCCGGCCCATGATGGCGAGCGTATTCCCGTCACCCTGCTGTGGAAGAAAGGCACGCCGCTGGATGGCTCGGCGCCGCTGTGGCTCTATGGCTACGGGGCCTATGGCATATCCATTCCCGCCGGCTTCGCCACCGGCCGCCTGTCGCTGGTGGACCGCGGCTTCATCTACGCCATAGCCCACGTGCGCGGCGGCAAGGAAAAGGGCTACCGCTGGTACCGGCTGGGCAAGCGCGAGCACAAGGTCAACACCTTCCGCGATTTCATCGACGTGGCCGCCCACCTGGCGGAGGAGGGCTACACCACGGCGGGCAATATCGTAGCCCAGGGCGGCTCGGCGGGCGGCATGCTGATGGGGGCGGTGGCCAACATGGCCCCGGAGCTGTTCCGCGCCATCATAGCCGAGGTGCCCTTCGTCGATGTGCTGGCCACCATGCTCGACGACACCCTGCCGCTGACGCCGCCGGAGTGGCCGGAATGGGGCAACCCGATAAAGAGCAGGGACGATTACCTGAACATCGCCAGCTACAGCCCCTATGACAACGTGCGCGAGCAGGAATACCCGGCCATCCTGGCGGTGGCCGGGCTGACCGATCCGCGCGTCACCTACTGGGAACCGGCCAAATGGGTGGCGCGCCTGCGCGAAAAGAAGCGCGACGACAACCTGCTGCTGCTGAAGACCGACATGGGCGCCGGCCACGGCGGCAAACCGGGGCGCTTCGACCACCTGAAGGACGTGGCCCTGGTGCAGGCCTTTGGAATCAGGGCCTGCGGGGTTGGCGGCGCGTGATGTGGGCCGGGCAAGCGCAAGCAGGCGTCTGCCAGCCTCTTGTCAGCAGCGGAAAGCCTGCAGGCCCGTCTGGGCGCGGCCCAGGATGAGGGCGTGCATGTCCTCGGTGCCCTCGTAGGTATTGACCGCCTCGAGGTTGACCATGTGGCGCATGACGGGGAATTCGTCC
>CAZXTT010000216.1:0-7798 GCA_964643775.1 uncultured Rhizobiaceae bacterium
CATGCCGATGCGCGCCTCCTCGGCGGGCACGAAGCAACCGGCCTGCGCGAGAATGGCGATCAGCGCGTTCTGGCGCAGGTAGGTGGACTTGCCGGCCATGTTGGGGCCGGTGACCAGCCATATGGATTTCGGCTCCATGCCCTCGGGCGGCGGCGGATCGGGCATTTCGCCGCCGTCTCCGTCGCGGCTGACCAGGTAACAGTCGTTGGGCACGAAGGGCCCCTCGCCCGCCTGTTCCACCGCCTGCTCCACCACCGCGTGCCGCCCGCCGCGGATGAAGAACACACCGGAATCGTCCACCCTGGGCCGCACCCAGCGCCGCCGCGCCGCCAGCTCCGCCAGCGCCGCCGCCACGTCGAGCGAGGCCAGCGCCGCCGCCTTGGCGGTTATCTTCCCCGCCGCCGCCGCGACCTCGCCGGTGAGGGTGGCGAATATCTCCTGCTCCAGCGCCACGGCGCGGCCGCTGGCGGCGGCCATGCGGCTTTCCAGCTCGGAAAGCTCCACCGTGGTGAAGCGCATGGCCGAGGCCATGGTCTGGCGGTGGATGAAGGTATCCTTCATCTCCTGCAGGCGCGGCGCGCCCGCCGCCGTCACCTCGATGAAATAGCCCAGCACGTTGTTGTATTTTATCTTCAGCGACCTGACGCCGGTCATTTCGGCATACTTGCCCTGCAGGGCGGCGATCACCTGTTTCGATTCATCGCGCAGCCGCCGCTGCTCGTCCAGCTCCTCGCTGTATCCGGGGCGCACGAAGCCGCCGTCGCGCGCCACCAGCGGCAGCTCGTCGGCCAGCGCCCGCTCCAGGTGTTCCGCCAGCCCGCCATCGCCGGCGGCCAGTTCCTCCAGCGCCCCGGCCACCTCTCCCGGCGGCCCGGCCAGGGCGGCGAAGCCGTCCATGCGCGCGGCTATCTCCCGCCCCGCCCTCAGCCCCGCCCCGATGGCGGCAAGGTCGCGCGGCCCGCCGCGCCCCAGCGTGATGCGCGACAGGGCCCGCTCCATGTCCGGGGCGCTTTTCAGCATCCGCCGCAGGGCGCCGCGCGCCTCCTCGTTGTCGAGCAGCCAGCCTATGGCGTCCAGCCGGGCGTTGATGCGCGCCACGTCGGTCAGCGGCGCGCGGATGCGTTCGTTCAGCTCGCGCCCGCCGCCGCCGGTTATCGTCATGTCGATCGCCGCCAGCAGCGAGCCCGCCCGCTTGCCGCCCAGGGTGCGCGTTATCTCCAGCGAGGCGCGGGTGGCGGCGTCTATGCTCATGAATTCGCCCGCCTCCTCGCGCCGCGGCGGTTTCATCGCCGGCATGGCCCCCGTCTGGGTGACGCGCACGTAGTCGAGCAGGGCCCCGGCGGCGGCCACCTCCGGGCGCGAGAAGGCGCCGAAACCATCCAGCGCCGCCACCGAGAAATGCTCCTTCAGGTGGCGCGCCCCCGCCGTGCTGTCGAAGCGCGATGCCGGCAGCGGGGTGAGCGTCGCCCCAGACGCCTTGAGAGCCGCCGCCACCGTCTCGTCCTCCAGCAGCGTGTCGGGCACCAGTATCTCGCCCGCCTCGATGCGCGCCAGCGCCGCCGCCAGCTCCTGCCCGTCCAGCGCCGCCACGGAAAAGTCGCCCGTCGATATGTCGGCCCAGGCCAACGCCATCCCGCCGCTGCTCCTGACGCGCGCCAGCGCCGCCAGGTAGTTGTGGCGCGCCGCCTCCAGCAGGTTGTCCTCGGTTATGGTGCCCGGCGTCACCAGCCGCACCACCTCGCGCCGCACCACTGCCTTGGAGCCGCGCTTCCTTGCCTCCGCCGGGTCTTCCATCTGCTCGCACACCGCCACCCGGTGGCCGGCGGAGATCAGCTTGTGCAGGTATTCCTCCGCCGCCCGCACCGGCACCCCGCACATGGGAATGTCCTCCCCGGCGTGCTTGCCGCGCTTGGTCAGGGCTATGCCGAGACAGCGCGAGGCGACTTCCGCGTCATCGAAGAACAGCTCGTAGAAATCCCCCATGCGGTAGAACAGCAGGTAGCCGGGGTTGGCCGCCTTCAGCTCGAAATACTGGGCCATTGCCGGCGTCGCCTTGACGGCAGCCCTGTTCCCCGTTGTTCCCATGATGATCGCCGTTCCCGGTTTCCTGTTGACAGCCACTCCCCGCTGGCTCAATCATCGCCCCGGCCTTACGGCTGCCCGCAGGGCTCTTTTAAGCCAGATGGGAGAACTTTCAAAGGCATGCCGGAAAAACATCCAAAGCCGCCCAGCCGCGCCGCCATGGAAGCCGAGGCGCTGCGCTATCACGCCGAGCAGCCTCCGGGCAAGCTGGCCATCACCGCCACCAAGTCCATGGCCACCCGTCATGACCTGTCACTGGCCTATTCTCCCGGCGTCGCCGCCCCGGTGCGCGCCATAGCCGATGCCCCCGATTGCGTCTTCGACTATACCGCCAAGGGCAATTTCGTCGCCGTCGTCACCAACGGCACGGCCATCCTCGGCATGGGCAATCTCGGCCCGCTGGCCGCCAAGCCGGTGATGGAGGGCAAGGCGGTATTGTTCAAGCGCTTCGCCGATGTCGACGCCATGGACATCGAGCTGGACACCACCGACACCGACGAGCTCGTCTCCGCCGTGCGCTGCCTCGGCCCCACCTTCGGCGGCATAAACCTCGAGGACATAAAGGCCCCCGAGTGCTTCGTCATAGAGGACAGGCTCAAGGAGAGCATGGACATCCCGGTGTTCCATGACGACCAGCACGGCACGGCGATAATCGCCACCGCCGGGCTGATAAACGCCCTCGAGATAACCGGCCGCGACATAAGGAACACCCGCATGGTCTGCCTCGGGGCGGGGGCGGCGGCGCTGGCCACCTTGCACCTCGTGCATTGCCTCGGCCTGCCGAAGGAGAACATCACCCTCGTCGATACCAAGGGCGTCGTCTACCCGGAGCGCAACGAGGGCATGAACGAATGGAAGGCCCGCTGGGCCAACCCGCATACCAAGGCCCGCACCCTCGAGGAGGCCATGAAGGGGGCCGACGTATTCTTCGGGCTGGCGGCCAGGGACGCGGTCAGCCCGGAGATGGTGAAGTCCATGGCCAGTGATCCCATCATCTTCGCCATGGCCAACCCCGATCCGGAGATCAGCCCCGAGGTGGTGGCCAGGGTGCGCCCCGACGCCATAATGGCCACCGGCCGCTCGGACTATCCCAACCAGGTCAACAACGTCCTGGGCTTCCCCTACATCTTCCGCGGCGCGCTGGACGTGCGCGCCCGGGCCATCAACGACGAGATGAAGCTGGCCGCCGCCCGCGCCCTTGCCGAGCTGGCCCGCGAGGACGTGCCCGACGAGGTGGCCGCCGCCTACCAGGGCCTCAAGCTCTCCTTCGGGCGCGAATACATAATCCCCACCCCATTCGATCCGCGCCTCATCTCGCGCATCCCGCCCGCCGTCGCCAGGGCGGCCATGGAAACGGGAGTGGCGCGGCGCGACATCGACGACCTGGAGGAATACGCCCAGAGCCTGTCGGCCCGCCTCGACCCCTTCATCGCCACCTTCCAGGGCATTTTCGACCATGTGCGGGCGGATCCATGCACGGTGATATTCGCCGAGGGCGAGGAAGACCGCATGATCCGCGCCGCCAATGCCTACGTGGCCGGGGGCTTCGGCGAGGCCATACTGGTGGGCCGTGAAAACGTCATCCTCGAACAGCTCGAGGCCAGCGGGCAGGAGCTCAACGAGGGGGTGCGCATCGAAAACGCCCGCCTGTCGCCGCGCAACGAGGACTACGCCATCTACCTCTACGAGCGCCTGCAAAGGAAGGGCTTCCTGTTCCGCGATTGCCAGCGGCTGGTCAATACCGACCGCAACATCTTCGCCGCCTGCATGGTGGCGCTGGGCGAGGCCGACGCCATGGTCACCGGCCTTACCCGCAAGTTCTCCATCGCGCTGGAAAACATCCGCCTGGCCATCGACCCCAAGCCGGGCCACCGCCCCATCGGCTATTCCTTCATCCTCACCCGCGGCACCCCCATCATCGTCGCCGACACCTCGATAGAGGAAATGCCGGACGCCTGCGCGCTGGCCGACATAGCCGAGGAGTCCGCCGCCGTCATCCGCCGCTATGGCCATTTCCCGCGCGTCGCCCTGCTGTCCTATTCCACCTTCGGCCATCCCAGGGGCGACCGCGTGCAGAATACCCGCGACGCCGTCGCCGAGCTCGACCGCAGGCGTCCCAACTTCGAATACGACGGCGAGATGAACGCCGACGTCGCCCTGTCCATGGAGGCCATGCGGCCCTATCCATTCTGCCGCCTTTCCGGGCCGGCCAACGTGCTCGTCATGCCGGCGGCCCACTCGGCCTCCATCTCCACCCGCCTGCTCAAGAGGCTGGGCGGGGTGCGCGTGCTCGGCCCGCTGATCTCCGGCCTCGACCGTTCGGTGCAGATAGTCAAGATGGACGCCTCGGCCACCGACATAATGAACATGGCCGTCATCGCCGCCTATGACGCCGCCAAATAGGCTAAATAGGCTATAGTGAGGCCCACGCAACGAAGCGAATCACGAGGCACCATGGGCGGCGACGCGCGTGAACGGCTGGATACGGAAGTGGCGGTGGGGGGCGACAGCATCCCCCTCACCGTCGTCCGCCATGCCCGCGCCCGCCGCATCACCTTGCGCCTCGAGAGCGGCCGCCGCGCCGCCCGCGTCACCGTGCCGCCGGGCATGGATCTGCGCATGGGGGTCGATTTCGCCAGGTCGCGCCGCGACTGGATAGGCTCCCGCCTCGCCCGCCAGCCGCATGCCCGGCCCTTCCGCCACGGGCTGGTCATTCCCTACCGCGGCGAGGATCACGTGATTTTCCACCTCCCCGGCCGGCGCGGAACCGTGTGGCGCGAGGGCGAGGGCAAGACGGCCCGCATCTGCGTCGCCGGGGCCGCCGAGCACCTGCCGCGCCGCCTCGAGGACTGGCTGCGCAAGCAGGCGAAGAAGCATCTCTCCGCCGCCTGCGGGCGCTATTCCCGCCAGATGGGCCTGCCCTACAGGCGCATCAGCGTGCGCGACCAGAAGAGCCGCTGGGGCTCGTGCTCCAGCAAGGGCAACCTGAATTTCTCCTGGCGGCTGATTTTCACGCCGCCCTTCGTGCTCGACTACCTGGCCGCCCACGAGGTGGCCCACCTGGCGGAGATGAATCACTCGCCGCGCTTCTGGGCGCTGGTCAACCGCCATTGCCCGCACGTGGAAAGGGCCGAGGAATGGCTCTCCGCCCATGGCCGCGATCTGCACTCATGGGGCGCTGACGAATGAATGCAGGCAGGTTTCTCCCGCTCGCCGTCACGGCGCTCGTCATCACCCTGCCGCTGATAATCGGAGGGCCGCTCATGGCCGCGGATAAAGACGTGAAACTGCGCAGGCTTTCATTCGCCTCCCTGCCCGGCTGGCAAGACGCCGACCACCGCGCCGCGCTGGCCGCCTTCCGCCGCTCCTGCGAGGCGCTGATGAAGGGCGGCATGAAGAAGAACGGGCGCTTCGGTGGCCGCCGCTCCGACTGGTTCGCCCCCT
The DNA here is from genome assembly GCA_964643775.1 of uncultured Rhizobiaceae bacterium. Lineage (GTDB taxonomy): Bacteria > Pseudomonadota > Alphaproteobacteria > Rhizobiales > Aestuariivirgaceae > Thermopetrobacter. Next base: position 5,527 of record CAZXTT010000216.1, read on the forward strand.
GCGCGGCGGTTCGCAACGTCCCCCTTTCGCGCCGCGCCGCCAGGGCCTTTTTCGAGGAATATTTCACCCCCGTCACGGTTCTGCCGGGCGCCGCCCCCGGCGGCCTGTTCACCGGCTATTACGAGCCGGAGGTGGAAGGCAGCCTGAAGCGCGACGGCACCTACCGCTTCCCCCTGCATGGCAAGCCCGGCGACCTGGTGCGCCTGACCCCGGATGAGGAAAAGCGCCTCGGCGTGCGCTACGGGCGGCGGGTGGATGGCGAGGCGCGCAAGTATTTCAACCGCCGCCAGATAGAAACCGGCGCTCTCGACGGGCGCGGGCTGGAGTTGGCATGGCTGAAATCACGCGCCGACCGCTTCTTCATGCAGGTGCAGGGATCGGGCCGCGTGCGCCTGCGCGAGGGCGGCCACCTGCGGCTGGCCTTCGCCGCCAAGACCGGCCACCCCTTCACCGGGCCGGGCAAGCTGCTGATAGAGCGCGGCATCATCCCGCGCCGCGAGATGTCCATGCAGGCCATCCGCAAGTGGCTGAAGGAAAACCCCAAGGAGGGCGAAAAGCTGCTGTGGGAGAACGAATCCTACGTATTCTTCCGCCCCGTCAGGCTGGCCGACCCGCGCCTTGGCGCTTACGGGGCGCAGGGGGTGCAACTGGCCCCCCTCGTGTCGCTGGCCGTGGACTGGCGCTACTGGGCCTATGGCTCGCCGGTGTGGCTGGACACCACCATCCCCGGCCCCGGCGGCAAGGGCGCGCAGCGCATGCGCCGCCTCATGGTGGCCCAGGATACCGGCACCGCCATCCGCGGCGCGGTGCGCGGCGATGTCTATTTCGGCTTCGGCGATGCCGCCGGGGCGCGCGCCGGGCGCATGAAATACAAGGGCTTCATGGCCGTCCTGCTGCCCAACCGCCTGGCTGCGCGCCTGCTTTCCCCGCGAAAATGAAAAGCGCTTCCGGAACCGGCGGGAGCGCGAAACGCGAAGGGCAATGCGCCGCCGATGGCGCGAAAGAGGCCGCCGCAATGGCCCGGGCGCGGGCCGGCCATGGTCTTTGAGAGGAAAATGACGGAAAGGGAGGAAATGGTGGAGCCAGGCGGAATCGAACCGCCGACCTCTTGAATGCCATTCAAGCGCTCTCCCAACTGAGCTATGGCCCCGACCTTGGGATATGTCCGCCGCCGAAGCACCCGGCCTCAGCGGCTTTCGCGCCCTTAGATAGTTTGAAAGCCGCCGCTTGGCAAGTCCCTTTGCCGATAAAAATCACTCCCGCGCGACGATCGGCGGCGCGCGCCCGCCGGAAGGCCCCGCCGCCGCCCCGCCGCGGCGCATGTCCAGGGCGGCGTTTTGCCCCGCGCGCCCATCATGTCAGGCCATGCCATTTTGTCATGATTGGAAAAGGTTAACGAATCCAGCCGCTTAATTAACCATTGGCCCATGGGCATGACATTTTGTCCGTAAAGGGCCGCCCCCGCGCCCCTTGACGCCGCCGCTCCGCAGCGTGGAAACACTTGAAAATCAGCATGTTAATCAATTGCCACCCTTCTGGCACGGCAATTGCCAGACTCCCGTTAACCATGAATGCGCGTTGGCTCGTGAAGGGCCGGCGGGCGCGGGGTGCGCGATCAGCGGGAGGAGCGGGCTTATGGGCGTCAACAGCATGGGTCGGAAGTTCTCCATGGTCATGGGCATGGCGGGCATGGCCATGACGGTGGCTTTTCATGGCGTTGGCCTTGCCGGGCCGGCGCCATATTCGCCCGAGGAACCGTTCATCGCCGGCGTCAAGCCATATGAGCGCCCCGCCGGGGCTCCCGTCATCAGGGAATACGACAAGGACGACGCCTGGTATGCGCGCGCCCTGACCGGTATTTCCGAGCCTTATCCATACAGCCTGCGCTTTCTCGAGGATCAGGGGGCCTGGTTCAACCCCTTCCTGCATCCCGGCATGCCGCCGCCCTATGACCTGCGCGGCTGGCACGCGGCGAAGGTGAAGGCGGCGGTCAAGAAGCCCGGCAAGGGCAAGAAGAAGAGGAAGAAGAAGAGCAGGAAGGGAAAAAGGAAGAAATGACGGCTCCATGGCCCCTCCCGCGAGGAGCAAGGGCCGCGAAAGGGGGGACCGGCGGGCTGCGGTCATCATCTGAGAGGCGCGCCTTTCTTCAGCCCGGGAAACCGCGAAAGGACGGAAAGCGCGCCTGTGGCGATAGTGTTCAACCAAGGGAGAAATGAGAAAATGACTGGCAAGATGACAAAACTGGCGCTGATGACCACCGCCGCGCTGCTGT
>CAZXTT010000217.1:0-6611 GCA_964643775.1 uncultured Rhizobiaceae bacterium
GTGGATGAATGGGGCGATCCGCTGGGCGGGGAGCGCACCGCCCGCCGCGGCGGCGGCCTGTTCGACTTTTTCACCGGCCTGTTCGGCGGCGGCGAAAAAAGCCCGCCCGCCGCGCGCTTGCCCCAGCCGCCGCGGCAACCACGCAATCAGCCACGCCGCCAGCCGCGCAGGGTCTACAACTTCGGGCCGGAACGCCGCTGAAGCCGCCGCGCGGCAACCTGCCCTTGCGCACATATAAAGAAACCTTTATGACTCGCGAAAACGCCGCCCCGGCGATGAGGCGGCGGAATGTCATGTCATCAGCGAACATTATCCAGGGAGCTTTCAGCCGTGCCGCGCAGCAGCTATCTGTTCACCAGTGAATCTGTCTCCGAGGGCCACCCGGACAAGGTGTGCGACCGCATTTCCGACGAGATCGTCGACATGTTCTTCCGCGAGGCCGAGGCCGCCGGGGAAGACGTCTCCGCCGTGCGCGTGGCCGCCGAGACGCTGGCCACCACCAACAAGGTGGTCATAGCCGGAGAAACGCGCGGGCCAGATAGCATCACGAAAGAGCGCATCATCGAGCTGGCGCGCCAGGCCATCCGCGACATCGGCTACGAGCAGGAGGGCTTTCACTGGCAAAAGGCCGACATTGAGGTGCTGCTGCACTCGCAGTCGGCGGACATCGCGCAAGGGGTGGACGCCAGCGGCAACAAGGACGAGGGGGCAGGCGACCAGGGCATAATGTTCGGCTATGCCTGCACCGAGACCCCGGAGCTGATGCCCGCTCCCGTCTATTATTCCCACCGCATCCTGCAGCGCCTGGCGGAAGTGCGCCACTCCGGCGAGGAGCCCAGGCTGGGCCCCGATTCCAAGAGCCAGCTCACCTTGCGCTACGAGGACGGCAAGCCGGTTGAGGTGGCGCAACTGGTCGTCTCGCACCAGCATCTCGACGAGAACCTGACCTCCGACGATGTGCGCGCCATCATCGAGCCCTACGTGCGCGAAGTGTTGCCCGAGGGCTGGCTGAGCGCCGACACCGAGTGGCACGTCAACCCCACCGGCAAGTTCTACATCGGCGGCCCCGACGGCGACTGCGGCCTCACCGGGCGCAAGATCATCGTCGATACCTATGGCGGCGCGGCTCCCCACGGTGGCGGCGCGTTCTCCGGCAAGGACCCCACCAAGGTCGATCGCTCCGCCGCCTATGCCTCGCGCTACCTGGCCAGGAACGTGGTCGCCGCCGGGCTGGCCGAACGCTGCACCATCCAGATATCCTATGCCATCGGCGTGGCCCGTCCGCTGTCGCTCTATGTAGACCTGCACGGCACCGGACAGGTGGACGAGGCGAAGCTGGAAGAGGCGCTGATGGAGATAATGGACCTGCGCCCGCGCGGCATCCGTGAGCATCTGCGGCTCAATCGCCCCATATACGCGCGCACCTCGGCCTATGGCCACTTTGGCCGCGCCCCGGAGGAAGACGGCGGCTTCTCGTGGGAGAAGACCGACCTCGTCGATGAGCTGAAGGCGCTGGCCTGATTGACGCAAGTCAAGGACGCGACGCGGCGAGGCGGAATATCCTCGCCCCCATGGAACGAAGGCGTCGACAGGGTGTGATAATGTCCATGGGCAAGCGCCGCGGGGCGGCGTTCATCGCCCTTTACGCGCTGTTGCTGGAGATATTCTTCGGCGCCATGCATGCCGCCGCGCTGGCGGCATCCGCCTTCGGGCCGCCCACCGACCCGTCGTCGTTCATCTTCCAGATATGCACGCCGGACGGCATCGCCGAGATGCCCGCCGATGTCAGGTCGCGCGACGACGGCTCTTCCCCGCGCCAGCAATCACCGCGCCAGTCGGCCAGTGATTTTTGCCCGGTGTGCGGGGCTGCGGCCACTTCCCCATTCACCGCCGCCACCCCGGTTACAGTCCCCCCGTGGCAGGCGGCGCTGTCCCTGGTTTCCATGCCCGGATCGCGGCAAGCCCGCTCCCTGACCGCCTGGCGGGCCAACCGCGCGCGCGCTCCTCCGGCCTGATTTTCCCCGATCGCGAGAGAAAGAAACGCTTGCCGCGCGCCTTGACCACGCCGTGGCGTGGATTGATGCGCGCCGGTAATGGAAAATCGGAACGAGGAGAGACGAGAATGAACCGCAGGGAACTGTTCGCCGCTTCCGCCGGCGCGCTGGCGCTGGCCGCTGGTGGAGGCCGGGGCATGGCCATGCAGATGAAGATGGAGCCGCCCTGGGCGTGGCAGAAGAAGCATGGCGTCAACTCGCCGGTCATCAAGGATGACAACCCCACCAGGGACGAATTCAAGAAATACCCGCGCTGCCCCTATTGCGGCATGAGCCGCAAGATGTGGAGCCACACCCGCCATCTCATCCAGTATGACGACGGCACGGCGGAGGGCACCTGCTCCATCCGCTGCGCGGCGGTGGCCTTCGCCATCAACCTCGACCGCGGCGCGAAGAAGATCTGGGTCGGCGATGCCGGCGCGGACGCCAAGGTCAAGCCGCTCATCGAGGCCGACAAGGCCCATTACAGCCTGGTCGAGGGCAAGATGGGCACCATGACTAGGCGCCGCAAGTGGGCTTTCTCGGACAAGGTCAAGGCGGCGGCGCAAGGCGGCAAGGTGGTGGATTTCGACACCGCCCTGCAGGCTGCCTACGAGGACCTGGGCCGCGATTCCGCCATGACGCGCAAGCGCCGCGCCGAGAAGCGCGCCCACATGATGAAGAAAATGAAAATGATGAAGGGCAAGTGAGGCCCTAGCAGCTATCTTGCGCGAAGGAGGAGGATCTGATCCCTCCTCCTTCGTGTTTTTTGCCACTTTTTCACTTGGCATGTATGTCTCAGGCGTGAGGGAGCGCGAAACATGGACTTTTCACCTTTCCGCCGTTCCATGCTGGCCGCCTGCGCATGTTCGTTGCTGGCTGCGGGGCGTCCGCTGGCAGCCGGCGAGGCGGGAGAGCAAAAGGCGAAGGCGGCCCCGCGGGTGAACCTGCCCAAGCCAGGCGAGCACGACGCCTGCCCGGTGTGCGGCATGTTCGTGGCCCGCTATCATGAATGGGTGGCGACCATGGTCTTCGCCAACGGCGAGGCGGTGCATTTCGACGGCGCCAAGGATTTCTTCAAGTTCTGGCTCGACATGAAGAAATACGATCCCCACGGGCACACCCAAAAGGATGTCGTCAAGATGGGGGTGACGGCCTATTATTCCACCGAGATGATAAACGCCCGCGCCGCCCTTTACGTGATCGGCTCCGATGTCCTGGGGCCCATGGGGCATGAGCTCATCCCCCATCCCGACATGTATGACGCCAGGGAATTCATGAAGGATCACAAGGGCAAGGCGATAGTGCGCTTCGACGATGTGGACATGGAAATGCTCAAGGGACTGGACAAGGGCAAGTTCATCGTCCACGGCAAGGAGCTGAAATGATGCGCAAGTCGACCATCGCCTTTGCCCTCGTCGCCCTGGCCGCCGCCGCGCTGGCCGCGGAGCTGGCTCACGGCATTTGGCGGACCGGAACGGACGCCCCGGCGCTGGCGCGCATGGAGCGCATGACCGCCGCCCTTGGGCTGACCGATCCGGCCCTGTTCACCGAGGCCCGCTATACCCGCCACCTGTCACAGGCCGATCTTTTCACTCCTTTTCAGGATGCGCCGCTGAGCTTTGAGCATTTCCCCTCCGGCTCGCTGCTCGTTCCGCCGCGCCATTTCGGCCCCGCCGGTGGTTTTGCCCCCGGTGCGGGGCGGGGCAACGGGCCTTCCGGGCGTGAGGAGGGCGGGCAATGAGAAACTGGCTGGCCCGCCAGCGTTACCTGGTGGATTTCACCATCGCTGCCATGCTGCGCCGCAAGGGGCGCAACATGATGCTGCTGGGCGTATATGCGCTGGTCATATTCATCCTTGCCTCTGTCATATTCTTCGCCTCGGCCCTGCGCCACCAGGCGGCCGTGGTGCTGCGCAATGCCCCGGAGGTCACGGTGCAGAATCTGAGCATGGGCCGCCATGCCATGATCCCCTCCGGCTGGCTGAAAAAACTGGGCCGCGTTCGCGGCGCGCGCCACATACAGGGGCGCCTGTGGGGATATTTCTATGACAAGGCAAGCGGCGCAAATTACACCGTGATGGTTCCTCCCGCCGACAGCGGCTACCAGTTGCGCCCCGGCGAAACCATGCTCGGAGCATCCATCAAGCGCCTGCGCGATCCGCGCAATCTCGGCTACCTGTTCCTGCTGTCGCCCGCCAACAAGCTGTTCAAGCTGAAGATAAAACAGACCCTGCCGGAAGAGTCGGAGCTGATGAGCGCCGACCTCGTGCTGATGGCGCGCGAGGACTTCCTGAAGTTCTTCTCGCTGCCGGAGGACGCGGGCTTTACCGACATATCCATGCGCGTGCGCAACAGCAACGAGGTGGCCAAGATAGTGGAGAAGATATCCGCCGCCCTGCCGGGGGCGCGGGTGATAACGCGCGCCGACATATTGCGCACCTATGAGAACGTCTTCTCGTGGCGGCAGGGCATAGTGCTGGTGATGTTTTCCGCCGCCCTGGTGGCCTTCGCCATATTCGCCTTCGACAAGGCCTCCGGCCTCTCCGCCGAGGAACGGCGCGAAATCGGCGTGCTCAAGGCTCTCGGCTGGGATACCACCGACATAATGGCCATGAAGTTCTGGGAAGGGGCGCTGGTGTCGCTGCTGGCCTTCATGTTCGGGGTGGCCGCCGCCTATGCGCATGTCTTCCTGTTCGACGCCGGGATACTGGCCCCCGTGCTCAAGGGCTGGTCGGTGCTCTATCCGCGCCTTGCCCTCGTCCCGCGCGTCGATGCCCTGCAACTGGCCACCCTGGCCTTCATCACCATCATTCCCTTCATCGTGGCCACCCTCGGCCCCATCTGGAAGGCGGCGGTCACCGATCCCGACACGGTAATGCGATGATCGAGCTGAAAGGCATAACCAAGATCTACAATCAGGGCCGCCCCAACGAGGTAACGGCGGTGCGCGGGGTGTCGCTGGACATACCGGGCGACCGGCTGGTGGTGCTCAAGGGGCCCTCGGGCTCCGGCAAGACGACGCTGCTGACCATGATAGGCTGCCTGGCGCGGCCCAGCGAGGGGCGGGTGCTGCTCGACGGCGAGATAATATCCGCCCTGCCGGACAATTTCATGACGCGGGTGCGGCGCAAGACCTTCGGCTTCGTCTTCCAGCGCTTCAACCTCATCCGCGGCATGAGCGTGCTGGAGAACGTCACCATCCCGGCCTATCCGGAAGGCCTGCCATGGCGCGAGCTGCGGGCGCGCGGCATGGAACTGCTCGAGCGCTTTCACCTCGGGCACAAGGCGGCGGAAAAGAGCGAATTCCTCTCCGGCGGCGAATCGCAGCGGGTGGCCATAGCGCGGGCGCTGATAAACGATCCGCGATGGATAATCGCCGACGAGCCCACGGCCAACCTCGACTCGCGGCTGGCCCTGCGCTTCATGGAGGAGATGGAGCGCCTGCGCGCGGCGGGCAAGTCGATCATCATCTCCAGCCATGACGAGCGGGTGTTCAATGCCGGCATCGTAGACATGGTGGTGGAGATGGAGGACGGGGGCATAGTCTCGGTGGAGCGGCGGCGATGATCTTCGACCCGCCGATAATGGCCCTGCTGCTGGCCGCCAGCCTGTCGATGGTGGTGATCGCCGCCGGGGCGCTGTTCGCCATCAGGGTATTGCGCCACTGGGATCATTCCTCCGGCCATGCCCGCCAGATCGTCATGGAAAAACAGACCCACCTCGTATCCACCGCGCTCAGGGTGGTGCTGGTCATGCAGATGCTGGCGCTCATCCTGTTCGTCCACAATGCCGACCGCATGGCGGTGCTGTTCACCGGCGCCATGTGCGCGCTGGGCACCATCAACGTCAACGATTACGGCATGCCGGCCTTCCTGCTGCAGGTGGCGGTGTTCTTCGGGGCCGGGGCATGGCTGGTGGTCAACATGGCCGACAGCGCCGGGCGCGACTATCCCTACACGCGCCTGAAATACGCCCTGCTGCTGCTGCTCGCGCCGCTGGCCATCGCCGCCGGGGTGCTGGAGTGGCTCTATTTTCTCAGCCTCGACCCCAACGTCATCACCTCCTGCTGCTCGCAACTGTTCGCCCCGGAAGGCGCTGGTGTGCAGGCCGACCTTTCGGCGATAGATCCGAAGATCGCCCTTTATGCCCTGTTCGGCTCATTGGCGCCGCTGCTGGCTCTTGGCCTGTGGGCAACGCGCTCCGGGGACAGGGGGGCCGCATCCGTCTTCGGGCTGGCCGGGGTGGCCTTCTTTCCGCTGGCGGTGGCCGCCATCATCTCGGTGGTTTCGCCATATATCTACGAGGCTCCCACCCACCATTGCCCCTTCTGCATAATGAAGCCGCAATACGGCTTCATCGGCTATGTGCTTTACCTGCCGCTGTTTTCCGCCTCGGCCATGTCCCTGGGCCTGGCCATCCTGTCCCTGTGGCCACTGCCGGAGAGCATGAAAAACACCCTGCCGCTCATCATTCGCCGCCTGGGTGGGCTGTCCACCATCCTTTTCGCCGCCTTTGGCGTGGCGGTGATTTATGCCATCATGACATCGCACCTGATTCTGCTGTCGTGAGCGGGCCC
>CAZXTT010000218.1:0-2977 GCA_964643775.1 uncultured Rhizobiaceae bacterium
GCCTCCTATGGCCACGTGCGCGACCTGCCGGCCAGGGACGGCTCCGTCGACCCCGAACACGACTTCGCCATGAAGTGGCGCGTCGATCCGAAATCGAGCAAGCACATGGCGGCCATAGCCAGGGCGCTGGAAGGCGCCGGGCGGCTGGTGCTGGCCACCGACCCCGACCGCGAGGGCGAGGCCATATCGTGGCACGTGCTGGAAATACTGAAGAAGAAGGGCCTGCTGAAGGACAAGGAGATCGAGCGGGTGGTGTTCAACGCCATCACCCCGGCGGCGGTGCGCGCGGCCATGGAAAGCCCGCGCGACATCGACCAGCGGCTGGTCGAGGCCTACCTGGCGCGCCGGGCGCTGGATTACCTCGTCGGCTTCACCCTCTCGCCGGTGCTGTGGCGCAAGCTGCCCGGGGCGCGCTCGGCGGGGCGCGTGCAGTCGGTGGCGCTGAGGCTGGTGGCCGAGCGCGAGCTGGAGATAGAATCCTTCATCCCGCGGGAATACTGGAGCATCACGGCGGCGCTGAGGAATACCGGCGGCGACGAATTCAGCGCCCGCCTCGCGGCCATCGACGGCAAGAAGCTGCAAAGGCTGAGCATCGGCAGCGGCGACGAGGCGCGGGCCATCGAGGCGGCGCTCAAGGGGGCGGCGTCCTTCACCGTGCGCTCGGTGGAGGCCAAGCCGGCGAAGCGTCATCCCGCGCCGCCCTTCACCACCTCGACCCTGCAACAGGAGGCCTCGCGCAAGCTGGGCTTCTCGTCGCGCCAGACCATGCAGGTGGCGCAGAAGCTCTACGAGGGAGTGGACACGGGCGGCGAGACGGTGGGCCTCATCACCTACATGCGCACCGACGCGGTGACCATGGCCCCGGAAGGCATAGCCGCGGCGCGCGCCCAGATAGAGCGCCAGTTCGGCGAAAACTACCTCTCGCCCAAGCCGCGCCAATACAAGACCAGGGCCAAGAATGCCCAGGAGGCCCACGAGGCCATCCGCCCCACCGACGCATCGCGCACCCCGGAACGGATGCGCCGCTTCCTCAGCGACGAGCAGTTCAGGCTCTACGAGCTCATCTGGAAGCGCACCGTGGCCTCGCAGATGGCCTCGGCCGATTTCGAGCGCACCACCGCCGATATCGTGGCCACCGGCTCCGACGGGCGCGAATACGTGCTGCGCGCCAGCGGCCAGGTGCTGAAATTCGACGGTTTCCTCAAGCTCTACCGCGAGGGCACCGACGACGAGGAGGACGGCAACGGCAAGGGCGATTCCGGCCGCCTGCCGCCGCTGCGCGAAGGCGAGGTGCTGAAGGCGGAGAAGATCGAGGCGAAGCAGCACTTCACCGAGCCGCCGCCGCGCTATACCGAGGCCTCGCTGATAAAGAAGCTGGAGGAGCTGGGCATAGGGCGGCCTTCCACCTATACCGCCATCCTCACCACCCTGCGCGAGCGCGAATACGTGCGCATGGAGAAAAAGCGCCTCATCCCGGAGGATCGCGGGCGGCTGGTGACGGCCTTCCTGGAGAGCTTCTTCCCGCGCTACGTGGAATACGACTTCACCGCCGCGCTGGAGGACAAGCTGGACAGGGTGGCCGCCGGCGAGGAGAATTGGAAGCAGCTGCTGCGCGACTTCTGGGGCAAGTTCAAGCAGGCGGTGGACAAGACATCGGGCCTGCGCATCGGCGAGGTGCTGGAGGCGCTCAACGAGATACTGGGCCCGCATATCTTCCCGCGTGGCGAGGACGGCAAGCCCGACCGCACCTGCCCGGCCTGCAAGGAGGGCACCCTGTCGCTCAAGGTGGGCAAGTTCGGGGCCTTCATCGGTTGCTCCAATTACCCGGAATGCAACTACACCCGCCAGCTGGGCGGCGGCGAGGAGTCCGACAAGGCGGCTGCCCCGGCGGAAGGGGTATTGCTGGGCAACGATCCCGAAACCGGCCTGCCGGTGAGCCGCCACGAGGGGCGCTTCGGCCCCTACGTGCAGCTCGGCGAAATGGAGAAGGGAGCGAAGGAAAAGCCAAAGCGCGTCTCCATCCCCAAGGGCGTCGATCCGCAGACGGTGGACCTGGAATATGCCCTCAAGCTGCTCTCCCTGCCGCGCCAGGTGGGCGTGCACCCGGAAAGCGGCAAGCCGATCGTCGCCAACATAGGCCGCTATGGCCCCTACGTGCAGCACGAGCGCACCTACGCCAACCTGCCCTCGGTGGAGGACATGTTCACCATCGGCATCAACCGCGCCGTTGACCTGATCGCGCAAAAGGAGGCGAGGAGCGGCAAGCGGGCCATAAAGAGCCTCGGCGAACACCCCGAAGGCGGCGAAATCCAGGTGCTGTCGGGCCGCTACGGCCCCTACGTCAAGTGGAAGCGCATCAACGCCACCATCCCGAAGGACATCGCCCCGGAAGACATCACCCTCGAACAGGCCCTCGACCTGCTGGAGAAAAGGGCCGCCGCCAAGGGCGGCAAGAAGGGCTCCCGCAAGAAGAAGTCCTGACGACACCCCGCCTCCCCGGACACATCCGCTTCACGGATTTTCTCACGGGTTGGTGATTACGAGGTGATTTTCCTGCCACAATTGCGCCTTCAAGCAGCCGCACGGTGGCCCGCGTTCACTTTGGAATTATTCCAGTTCCATGGTGATCGCGGCCGGACGGACGGCGGGCGGGGCATAATCTCCGGCTTCCTGGAGGACGGCGGCAACAACGCAAAAAACACCAATAAGGAGCAACCACGACATGTTTGGAAAAACAGCCATAGCCGCCGCCGCGGCCACCATCATCACCAGCGCCGCCATGGCCGCCGGCCACGGAGACGGCAAGGGCATGGGCAAGAACATGATGGACAAGGGAATGATGAAGGAAGACTGCGCCGCCATGATGAAGAAGATGGAGGGCATGAAGGGCGAAAAATACGCCATGATGCGCAAGCAGGCGATGATGAAGATGAAGGCCGGCGACGAGGCCGGCTGCATGGAGGCCCTCAAGGGCGGC
>CAZXTT010000219.1:0-1780 GCA_964643775.1 uncultured Rhizobiaceae bacterium
CCCGCCTCCATTCCCGCGCTCCTTCGCCCGCCATGTCCGCGCGAGCCATTGCCCAGCTTTTAATCAGCAGCCCCATGCTGACCAATTTTAAGCCAGTATAATGCCTCCCGCCCCCTTGGCAAGCCGCGCCCCGCCCGGAAAGGCCGGGCCGGGGGCGGGGCGGCAATCCGGCCAATGCGGGCGAAATCGCTTGCCCTGTTTGTCTCTGTCTGTTAGTGATAGGTTAATAACTATCAGGTGGCGCGACGGCGCGTGACAGGGAAGGGCGCGGGACATGGCGAATACCGGCATGAACACGACACCCGGAAGGGGTAATCGCCCCACTTATCCGGGACGGGGGCCGGGCGTGCCGCGCTGGTTGCGCGCCTTGGCGGTGGTGGCCGGATTGTTCGGGCTGCTGACGCTGGCTTCCGGCGGCAAGGTGATATTCGGCCCCGAGGCGGCGCGCGTCGCGGCGGGGGCATACATGCCCTTCGTGGTGTGGTTCAACTTCCTCGCCGGCTTTGCCTATATCGTGGCCGCCTGGGCCATGTGGCGGGGCAGGGCATGGAGCGGCGCGCTGGCGGCGGGCATTGCCGTCGCCACGCTTATCGTCTTCGCCATGTTCGCCATCAAGGCCCTGACCGGCACGCCATACGAAATGCGCACCGTCGGCGCCATGACCCTGCGCGGCGGCTTCTGGCTGGCCACCGCCTACGCCCTGGCCCGCTGGCGGAAAAGGAGACAGCGCGCCTGATTACCCGACGCCGCGCTGCATGGGGGATTGGATGAGCGATTATGAATGGAATGCCGAGGATTACGCGGCCAATTCGGCGGCCCAGGAGAAATGGGCGCTGGAGCTTATTGCTCGCCTCGACCTCGCTCCCGACGCCGATGTTCTCGACCTCGGCTGTGGCGACGGCAAGGTGACGGCGGCCATCGCCAGCCGCCTTGCCGGCGGTTCGGTGACCGGCATCGACAGCTCGTCATCGATGATCGAACTGGCCCGCGAGCGACATCCTCCGGCACGTTATCCCAACCTGAAATTCATCCACATGGACATGCGTGAAATCTCGCTCGATGAGCGTTTCGACCTCGCCTTCTCCAATGCCGCCATGCACTGGGTGAAGGAGCTGCATGGGGTCATGAACAAGGTGTTCTCGCTTCTCAGGCCCGGCGGCAGGATACTGTTCCAGATGGGCGGCGAGGGAAACGCCCGCCATGTCGTGGCCATTCTCGATGAGATGATCGCCTCTTCCCGCTGGCGGCGGTATTTCACGGATTTCGACTTCCCGTATAACTTCCCGGGCCGCGAACAGGCGGAAGAGATGCTGCGCGCGGCGGGCTTCGGAGAAATGCGCGTCGAGTTGTTTCCGAGGGAGATGGAGCACGACGGCACAGAGGGCCTCAAGGGCTGGCTGCGCACCACCTGGCTGCCCTACACGCAGCGCCTGCCGGCTTCCGAGCGGGACGAATTCATCGACGAAATCGCCAGCCGATACCTGGCTTCTCACCCGCCCACCGCCGAAGGCAAGGTGCTGGTCTCCATGATGCGCCTGCAAATGGAGGCTCGTCGGCCCTGATCCCCTGCTGGCTGCCTGGCGGGCGGATGCAGGTCAGGGGGAAGGTTCGGAAGAAGGGATATCACCCCGGCCCCCGTCGCCACGGGCGGCGCGGCGGCAGCAATACCCACAGCAGCACCCCCAGCAGGACATATTCCCCGGCCACCAGCAACGCGACCTGCCACGAGGAAGCACCGGGCAACGCCTGGCGGGCGATGTAGATCATCACCTCGGGCAGC
>CAZXTT010000220.1:0-10945 GCA_964643775.1 uncultured Rhizobiaceae bacterium
CGGGCTGGGCCAGGTGGCGGCGATCTCCTCGGCTATGGCGCAACCGGCGACCACCAGGTCGGCGCGCTGGTGGCCGATGCAGCCGTTGGCGGCGCGCTGGCGGATGTCCATGGAGCGCAGCTTCTCCGACACGCGCGCCAGTTCGCCGCGCTCTATCCAGCAACCGTCCACCCGCGAGCGGTCATAGCGGCGCAGGCCCAGCGACACGCCGGAGATGGTGGTCACGGTGCCCGAGGTGCCGAGCAGGTGATCGGGCAGGCCGGGAACGCCCTTGCCGCGCAGGCGGGCGGCGAATTCGGCCAGCATGGGACGCACATAGGCGCGCATTTCCTCGTAAAGCGGGCGCGGGATGTCATGACCGCCGAATTTCTCCGCCAGGGTAACCACCCCCACCGGGATGGACAGCCAGTCGGCGGCGCGCCGCTCACTTCCATCGACCTGCATCCACAGCAGTTCGGTGGAGCCGCCGCCGATGTCGAACACCAGCACGTCGCGCGCGCCTTCCTCGATCAGCGGGCAGGCCCCGGAGGCGGCCAAGCGTGCTTCCGTGCCGGTATCGACTATCTCCAGCTCAAGCCCCAGCTCCTCGCGCACCTGGTCGAGAAATCCCTGGCCGTTCTCCGCCGCGCGGCAGGCCTGGGTGGCGATGAGGCGCGAACGCTCCACTCCCCACCAGCGCAGCTTGTTGGCGCAGACGCGCAGCGCCGCCAGGGTGCGCTGGCGGGCGGCGTCGGAAATGCGTCCGCTGACGGACAGTCCCTCGCCCAGGCGCACGATGCGCGAAAAGGCATCGACCACCTGGAAACCTCCGCGCGCCGGGGTGGCCAGCAACAGGCGGCAGTTGTTGGTGCCCAGGTCGAGAGCGCCATATATGGTGCGCCCGGAAGCGCGCAACTTGAGGAGCTTGCGGGCCAGGCGGGTGCGCCTGTGAACGGCCTCCGCCCGGGAGGACGGCGGCGCGGCGCCACGGCGGCGCGGCCCGCTTTTTCTCACGGCCTTGCCGTAATCCACTTTTTCTCTTCCCCGCGCCCTCCAAACACCGGCGCGCTGCCCAAAGGGGGTGATGATCCCAAGGCGCGCAAGGCCGACAATGGCGCGTAATTCAAACATTCCAGTTGGCGGCATCTTACCGCCTTGGCGGCAAAAGGCAAAGGGAGCTTTCAAGCGCCGCCCGCATGAGGGGCGCGAGCGGCGGCGGGATTTTGAAAATCGTCGTTAACAACTCTTTATCCCATTGAATGATATTGTCCCTGCAGGCTGGAGGCACGGACAATGCAGCTTTTTGGCAGCACGGGAAAAAACAGGTGCAAGGAACGCGGCAATTCCCTGCTTTCGGAATATACCGAGAGCCTGGGGGCGGCCGCGTTGCGCCGCAAGACGGCGATAGCCCTGCGGGCGGCCAAGGTGGAGGCCGAGCTGGCCTCGCGCACCAAGTCGGAATTCATCGCCAACATGAGCCATGAGCTGCGCACGCCGCTCAACGCCATCATCGGCTTTTCCGACATGATGTGCCACATGGACAACCTGCCGCGCGAGCAGGTGGTGGAATATTCCACCCACATAAAGACGGCCGCCGAACACCTGCTGGAGCTGATCAATTCCATCCTCGACGCATCCAAGGTGCAGGCCGGCAAGCTGGTGATCGACCCGGAGGACATCGAGCTGGACGAGGTGGTGGAAAGCTGCAAGACCATCATAAGCCCCAAGGCGCGGGAAAAGGAGATCCTGCTGGAGTGGGACATTCCATCCGATCTGCCGCTGCTTTTCGCCGATCCGATGCGGGTCAGGCAGGTAATGCTGAACGTTCTTTCCAACGCGGTGAAGTTCACCCCGCCGGGCGGGCGCATAGACGTTACCGCATGCCTGACGGCGGACGGGTCGATGGTCGAGGTCACGGTAATGGACAGCGGCCCGGGCATGACCCCGGACGAGATAGACATCGCCATGACCCCCTTCGGGCAGGTCAACAGCACCATCAACAAGAAGCACGAGGGAACCGGCCTCGGCCTGCCGCTGTCGGCGGCGCTGATCCGGCTGCACAAGGGAAAGCTCACCATCGCCGGGCGCAAGGGCCGGGGGTTGCGGGTTTCCTTCACCCTGCCGGTGAGCGCTCCCTCGTCCTCTCATGCGCATGGCGGCGGCGCGGACGCGGCCATCTCCAACAATAACAACCAACCCTCATGAACAACGGCCAGAATGCCATGAACATCAGTCACCACCAGCACGAAACCGGCAACCAGGGCGCGGGCGACAACTCCCACGATGACGAGCTGCAACGCATAGGGCGCATAGTTTCGGTGACCGGCGGCAGGGCCGTCATCATGCTGACGCCGCCGGAAAAGAACGCCGGAGAAAACGAGCGCTCGCCGGAGATCGGCACGCTGCTGAAGGTGGAGACGGAAGAGACCATAGCCCTGGCGCTGGTTTCCGGCCTGTCCTCGCCGCTGCCCGATGCCGACAGCGGCGGCGAGGAAGTGCGCATCGTCGAGGTGGAATTCATAGGCGAGCTGGCCAAGGACGAAAACGGCAACCTGAAGAGTTTCCGCCGCGGCGTGTCGCAATATCCGGGGCTGGGCGACATAGTGTGCCGCGCCGCCCAGCAGGAACTGCAGATGGCCTATGCCTGCGACGCGGCCAGTTCGATAAAGGTGGGGGTAATCCACCAGGACAAGTCCATCCCGGCGATGGTCAAGCTTGACGACATGCTGGGCAAGCACTTCGCCATCCTCGGCACCACCGGCACCGGCAAGTCGTGCTCGGTGGCGCTCATCCTGCGGCGCATACTGGAGAAGAACCCCAACGCCCACATCCTGCTGCTCGACGTGCACCGCGAATATGCCGCCGCCTTCACCGACATGGCGGAAGTGATAAGCCCGGAGAACATGAACCTGCCCTTCTGGCTGCTCAATTTCGAGGAGATCTGCGAGATCCTGGTGGGCAACCACAGCCAGCGGGAAATCGACACCGAGGTGCTGCGCGAGCTGATCCCGCAGGCCAAGGCGCGCTACAAGAACGCGGCGCGGGGCGGCTCATCACAGCTTCTCAGGGCGCGCGAGAACGTTGATGCCCAGAACATCGGCGTGGACACCCCCCTGCCCTACCGCGCCTCCGACCTGCTGGGGCTGCTCGACGAATATATCGGCAAGCTCGACATGAAGGGCAACCTCGCCCCCTACAAGCGCATAAAGGCCAAGCTGGAGGCGGTGACCCGCGACCCGCGCTATGCCTTCATGTTCGGTTCGCTGACGGTGCATGACACCATGGCGGAAGTGCTGGGCAGGCTGTTCCGCATACCGGTCAACGGGCGGCCGATAACGGTGCTGGAGCTGGGCGGGCTGCCCTCGGAGGTGATCAACGTGGTGGTCTCGGTGCTGGCGCGGCTGGCCTTCGACTTCGGGCTTTATTCATCCGGCCAGGTGCCCATAACCTTCGTCTGCGAGGAGGCGCATCGCTACGTGCCGTTCGACACCAACGCCGGGTTCGAGCCGACCAAGCGCTCCATCTCGCGCATCGCCAAGGAAGGGCGCAAATACGGCGTGTCGCTGTGCATCATCACCCAGCGCCCGGCGGAGCTGGATCCGACCATCCTGTCGCAGTGCAACACCATTTTCTCGCTGCGCCTGTCGAACGAGCGCGACCAGGAGATCCTGCGCGCCGGCATTTCCGATTCGGCGGCCTCGCTGATGGATTTCATGCCGACCATGGGGGTCGGCGAGGCGGTGGCCTTCGGCGAGGGGGTGTCGCTGCCGACCCGCATCCGCTTCGACCTGCTGCCGCCGCAGCACCTGCCGCGCTCCAACACGGCCAAGTTCTCCGAGAACTGGCGCGAGGACATAACCGAGCCCAATTTCCTGCCCGGCATAGTGGCCCGCTGGCGGCAGCAGAGCCTGAGCATGGAAGAATTCGGCGACATGACGCCGCCGCCGGGCATGGGGGCGGGAATGGAGCATGATGACGCCGCGGGCGGCCCCATGCCGGGAGCAGCCGGCATGGGAGGCGACTTGGGAGCGGGCATGGGAACCGGCATGGGGGCTGACATGGGATCGGCAATGGGCGCGGGCGGCGCGATGAATGCGCCAGCGGCGGCCGCGCCGGTGAGCAACAGCGCCCTGGCCATGCAGCAACCGGCGGGTGGGACGATGGCTCCGCGGGCGGCTTCCCCCTCGTCTGCAGCGGCAATGGCTCCGCAGGCTGCTTCCCCGCAGGCGGCCCCGGCAGCGGCGCAAGCACCGGCAGCGGCGCCAGCAGCACAAGCGGCGCAAGCGGCAATGAGCGCGCCAGCAGCGGCCGCTCCTCAGGCATCGGCGCATCAGGCGGCCGCCCCTCAGGCAGCGGAGGCTCCCCAAACCACTGCACCGCCCCAGGCCCCGGCCGCCGCGCCCGCAAGCGACGCCGAGGCGCTGCGCCAGAACCTGCGCGCTTCCCTGTCGGAAATGATGAACAAGATAGGCGGGCACTAAGCTTTCGCCTTGACTTGACCCGGCGGCTTCGCTATTCGCCTGTGTGTTCTCCGCCGCCGCGTGTCGGCGGGAATTGCTGGGGACTCGTCTAATGGTAGGACAGCGGACTCTGACTCCGTAAGTCCAGGTTCGAATCCTGGGTCCCCAGCCAATCATCCTCATCTTCCGGCGCGCTTCGGGCATCATCCCGCGGGCGCTTTTTTCTTATACGGGCCAGCCATGAAACCCGCCGCCCACGCACAGGCCGCCATCGAGGTTCTCCGGGCCATGGAGACCCTGCACCTGCCGGCGGGGCGGGCGCTGGCCGACTGGGGGCGGGCGCACAGGTTCGCCGGATCGGGCGACCGGGCGCGCATCGGCACGATGGTCTTCGACGTGTTGCGGCGCAGGGCGTCGCTGGGCTGGGCCATGGGTGACGACGGGGCGCGGCGGCTGGTGCTCGGCTGGCTGCGCATCATCGCCGGGCTGGAAGTGGAGGCCATAGCGGAAATGGCCGGGCAGCGGCATGGCTTCGGGGCGCTCTCCGATGACGAGGAGAAGGTGCTGCGCCAACCGCGGGCGCTCGGCGATGCCCCCGAATGGGTGCGGGGGGACTATCCGCGATGGCTGCATGAATCGATGAGCGCCGCCTTCGGCGAACGGGCCGCCGAGCAGGGAGCGGCGCTGGCGCGGCGCGCGCCGCTCGACATGCGGGTCAATACCCTCAAGGCGACGCGCGGCAAGGTGATGAAGGCGCTGCGCCACCTGGGAGCGGTGGAGACGCCCCTTTCGCTCATCGGGGCGCGCATCATGGCGGATGACGACGGGCGGCTGCCGAGGGTGGAGGCGGAAAGCGCCCACGGGCGCGGCTGGTTCGAGGTCATGGATGAAGGCTCGCAGATCGCGGCGCTGGCCTGTGGGGCGCGCCCCGGCGAGCAGGTGCTGGATTATTGCGCCGGCGGCGGCGGCAAGACGCTGGCGCTGGCGGCCGAAATGGAAAACCGCGGACAGATATTCGCCCACGACGCCGACAAGACGCGTTTGCGGCCCATATTCGAGCGCCTGAAGCGGGCCGGCGTGCGCAACGCGCAGGTGATCGCGCCGCACGAGAAAGGCAGGCTCGGGGCATTGGAGGGGCGCATGGACCTGGTGCTGGTGGACGCCCCTTGCTCCGGCTCCGGCACCTGGCGGCGCAAGCCCGACGCCAAGTGGCGGCTCGGCCCGGCGGCGCTCGAAAAGAGAATCAGGGAACAGGCGCAAGTGCTCGACGAGGCTGCGCGTTTCGTGAGGCCGGGAGGGCGGCTCGCATATGTGACATGCTCGCTGCTGCGGGAGGAGAACGAGGAGCAGGCGGCGGCCTTCATGGAGCGGCGAGGGGATTTCTCGATATTGCCGTGGAGCGAAGCGGCCTCCGGCAAGCTGGCATTGCCCGGCGAGGACGGGCGGCGGCAATTCCTGCGCCTGTCGCCGCTGACCCATGGCTGCGACGGCTTCTTCATCGCCGTGATGCGGCGCGCGGAATAATAATAATGACGGGCCAGAAGGCCGGGCTCGATCAATGCATGCGCCCGGCTCCGCCACCTCGCCCTGCTTCCGCCCTGCCCCCGCCCTTGGGGAACGCCCTACTCCGCCCTGGGGGTGGTGAACACCTGGCCGGGGTAGATGAGGTTGGGGTCGCGTATCTGCTTCCTGTTGGCCTCGTAGATGACCGTGTAGCGCACGCCCTTGCCGTATATGTTGCGGGCGATGGTCCACAGGTTGTCGCCCGGCTGGATTATGACGCGCGCCGGCGGCTCATTGGCCGGGGGCGCGGCGGCATCCACCGCGGCGCTCTTTTCCGCCGTGTCCGTCTGGCCGCCGCCGGCGGCCTTTCCGGCTTCCTTTTCAAGCTCCCTGAGCCTCGCCACCTTCTCCGCCCCGGCGCGCATGAAGGGCAGCTCTATGCGCTCCATCACCTTGCCATCGGGGCCGATGCGGTCGACGCGCAGGGCATGAACGCCGGGGGGCATGTCGGTCTTGCCCTTCCATGTCCAGTTGCCATCGGCGGCGGGCACCGTCTCGCCGAGGAACCTGTTGTCCACGTAAAGGCGCAATGCATGCCCGGCGCGCGCCTGGCCGGTGAAGAAAATGTCGCCGTTGTCGTCGTAATCGACGGTCTTGAGGCTCAGGCGGGTTGATGCGGCGGGTTTTTCAGCGGCTTTTGGCGCGCCTTCCTGCTTGCCTGCCGCCGCTTGCCCGGCGGCCGCTTCTCCGGAAGCATTACCAGCGGCGGTCTTTTCCGCCTCCTCGGTGAGGGCGGCGAGTTTTTCCGTTATGTCGCCGCCTTTTTCCCCGGCCGCGGGGGCTTCCGGCTTCTGCAGCACCCGCGATGGCTTGTCGGCCTCGGCGACCACCACCAGCGGCTTGCTCGCGGCCCTCTCCGGCACCGTCATGGTCACCGTCTGTTTCGAGGCGATGACGCGGCCGCCGCTGGTGACGCGGGCGGTGATCTGGTGGGCTCCGGGGGGCAACGGCTTGCCGGGCATGAACACCCATTCGCCGCGTTCATCGGCGGTTACCTGGGCCAGCACCTTGCCGTCCATGATGATATCCACCGTGGCCGCGGGGCCCGCGCGCCCGGCGATCACCGTCGAGCCATCCTCCTCGACCCGCACCACATCCAGTGATGGAGGCTTCTGTCCGCCAGCGGCGGAAGCGGCGGCGGAAGCGGCATCCGGCTTGCCGGTGGCCTCTTCGGTTTCAGCGGCTTTTTCAGCGTCCCGATTTTCGTCCCGGCCCTTTTCCGCGGCCTTCGGCTCTTGTCCTGATGCCCCTGTTTCCCCGCCAGCCTCGTCAGGCTGAACGGCGGCGGTCATGGTTTTGCCCTTGCCGTCTTCGGCCTTTTTTTCAGGCTCTTTCCCCGTTTCCGCCTTCTTAGCTTCTGTCTTTTTCGCTTCCGCCTGCCGGTTGCCGGGGGCTGTCTTGCCGGTCAGTTCCTGCCCGGCCTGCCTGATGGCCGAAAGGCCGCTGGGGGCATCGGCTCCCTTGAGCCAGTAGACCGCGCCAAGGGCCGCCGCGGCAAGCAGCGCGCCGCCTATGAATACGGGAAGCGCCTTCTTCATGGTTGCGAATTCTCCTTGTGCGGCCCCCGGAAAGCATTGTATTCCGCCGCTGTTGTCGCATTTATACCCGTCTTTTGCAACCGGGCGGCGGCTCGCCGCGGGCTTGGCGCGTATTGACATGACGGCCCGTTTTCCGGAGGTATGCAACCCATGAAAGTGAAGCGGAAACTGTGTGTCTATTGCGGCTCGTCGCCGGGGCAGAACCCGGCCCATGGCCGCGCGGCGCGCCTGCTGGGGCGGGCGCTGGCGGAGGCCGGCATCGGGCTGGTATACGGCGGCGGCTCGCTGGGACTGATGGGCGAGGTGGCGCGCACGGTGCTGGAGGCCGGAGGCCATGTCACCGGGGTGATACCGGAGTTCCTGATCCGCGAGGAGATAATGCTCGAAGGCGTGAGCGAGCTCATCGTCACCTCCAACATGCACGAGCGCAAGATGAGCATGTTCGAGCTGTCGGACGGCTTCTGCGCCCTGCCCGGCGGCATAGGCACGCTGGAGGAGCTGGTGGAGGTGGCCACCTGGGCGCAGCTCGGCCAGCACGTCAAGCCGATAATAGTGGCCAACATCGACGGCTACTGGGATCCGCTGATGGAGCTGATAGGCCACATGCGCGAGGAGGGCTTCTTCCGCTCGTCAACGGAGGTGCGCTTCGACGCGGTGGACAAGGCGGAGCAAATCGTGCCGATGTTCGAAAAGCGCCTGAAGCTGAAGCGCCAGCCGCTGTGGACGCCGGAGCAACTGGCCAAGCGCCTGTAGGCCCGCGGGCGGGGCTCCCCGGCAGGCATCCCGCGGCCCCTTGCGGGTGGGGCGAGGGGCAGTTATAAGGCAGCCAACGCCGCGCCGGAGGCTTCTCGGCGCGGCTTGTCGATTTTTTCCGGACAACCGGGCCGGGCCACGCAGGGCCCCGCCCCATCTATGCAAGAGAGGATGAAAGCCATGAGCGAGCGCACCTTGTCCATCATCAAGCCCGACGCCACCCGCCGCAATCTCGTCGGCAAGATCTGCGCCAAGCTGGAGGAAGCCGGCATGCGCATCGTCGCCCAGAAGAGGGTGCGCTGGACGCGCTACCAGGCCGAGCAGTTCTACGCCGTGCACCGCGAGCGGCCCTTCTTCAACGACCTGGTGGAATTCATGACCTCCGGGCCCATCGTGCTGCAGGTGCTGGAGGGCGAGAACGCGGTGGCCAGGAACCGCGAGGTGATGGGGGCCACCAACCCGGAAGAGGCCGCCGAGGGCACCATCCGCAAGGAATTCGCCGAGAGCATCGAGGCCAACTCGGTGCATGGCTCCGACAGCGCGGAGAACGCCGCCAAGGAAATCGCCATGTGCTTCGACGGCTCGGAGATAGTGGGCTGAAGATGGACAAGGGCAAGACCAGCTCGATGAAGGCGCTGGGGGCGGCCATCGCGGCCATGGCGGCGGTGGTCACGGCCTCCAACTTCCTGGTGCAGTTTCCGGTGCGGGGCTCCATCGGAGCGCTCGACCTCGCCGACCTGCTCACCTGGGGGGCCTTCACCTATCCGGTGGCCTTCCTGGTCACCGACCTGACCAACCGCAACTTCGGCCCGGCCATGGCGCGCAAGGTGGTGATGGCCGGTTTCGTGCTGGCGGTGGGGCTGTCCATGTGGCTGGCCACGCCGCGCATCGCCATGGCCTCCGGGTCGGCCTTCCTGGTGGCCCAGATGCTCGACGTGGTGGTCTTCAACCGCCTGCGTAACCTGCGCTGGTGGACGCCGCCGCTGGTGTCTTCGCTGCTCGGCTCGCTGATCGATACCTTCCTGTTCTTCTCGCTGGCCTTTTCTGCCACCATGGCCGTGCTGGGGCCCAACGACGCCTTCGCCATGGAGAGCGCGCCGCTGCTTGGCATTTTCGCCGTGGAAGCGCCGCGCTGGGCCTCGTGGGCGCTGGGGGATCTGGGGGTGAAGCTGCTGATGGCGCTGGCCCTGCTCGGCCCCTACGGCCTGCTGCGCAGGCTGCTCGACAGGCTGCTGGGAGCCAGGGCCCCGGTGGTGGCTGGATAGGCCCGGCATTAATACGGATGAAAACCGCCGCCCGGCATCGCCCTCCGGGCGGCGTTTTTCGTCAGGCCTGGACGAGGCAAGCCGTCTTGTCAGCCATGTCAGCGCGTGCAGGTGATGTAACGGAAGCCGTCACAGAAGTTGCCCCGGCACACCTGACCGGTGCCGATGACCCGCGTATCCGTCCAGCGCCCGATATCCACCGCCATGCCCCATGACACGGCGCGGCGATATCCCCGCCGGCGGCAATAGGCGTCGGCGGCCGGCCTGCCGCATTGACGGGCCCAGTACTTGCACCAGTCAAGGCGCAACCCGCCGATGCGCGGCTTGCTGAAGGTGCGGCGCATGACGGGGGGAGGAGGAACCGGGATTCCATAGCCGGCGCAGCGGCGCAAGATCCGCGCCCGGGCGCGCTGTTCTCTGCGCGCCCTGCTCCTGGAGGCGGTGCGGCACCAGCCGTAATGGGCGGCCCAGTTGTAATGCCAGCGCGGCCCGCCGCGGCCACATCCGAGGCGGACATTGCGCCGGTGCTGCGCCACAGCCGTGTTGGCGTAGGCCACGCAGAAGCCGTGCGGCGCGGCTTCCGCCCGCGGGATGCCGCCGGCGGCGGCGAGCATGGCCAGCGCGCCGACAGCGATGGAAACATGGAGGAAACGTGAAAGGCGGGGAGTTGGAGTTTCATGCATGGCTTCGTCTCCTGCTTTGGACGATCGCCCCCTTATATTCTCGCCCCCGGAGAGGTATTTACGATGCAAGCGATGCCGTTGATGCCATCGCCCATTGGAGGCACCCGTAACACGAACAAGCTGAACCGCCGGTGAACGAGAAAGGGAAGCAGGCCGGAAAGGCCCCGCCTCCCGAAGGGCTTGCATCCCCTTGCCTTGCGCCGCCGGCGGAGCGGCATGGCCTTCAGCGCATCGATCGGGTTTCGCCCTATTTGGCCCCGGCCTTGAGCAGCTTGTAGATGATGGAATCGTTGAGGGCCTGGAACGAGGCGTCGATTATGTTGGGCGAGACGCCGACGGTGAACCAGCGGGCGCCGGTTTCGTCGCGGCTTTCGATGAGCACGCGGGTGGTGGCGTCGGTGCCCTTGCCAACGATGCGCACCTTGAAGTCCACGAGCTCCAGCCCGCGGATATATTGCGAATATGGGCCCAGATCCTTGCGCAGGGCGGCGTCCAGGGCGTTGACCGGGCCGTTGCCCTCGGCCACCGACATGAAATGCTCCTTGCCGATGCGCACCTTGACGATGGCCTCGGCCATGGTCACCTTCTCGCCCATGGCGTTGTAGCGGCGCTCGACCAGCACCCTGTAGCTCTCGACATCGAAATAGACCGGCACGTGGCCGAGCGTGCGCCGCGCCAGCAGTTCCAGCGAGGCGTCGGCGGTG
>CAZXTT010000221.1:0-1551 GCA_964643775.1 uncultured Rhizobiaceae bacterium
GATCCTGCGGGCGGAGATGGCCGGGGAAGGCGGGGGGAAAGGAGCGCCGGGGGAGGTGGTGGGCGATGACCTGACCATTGCCTGCGGCGAGGGGGCGATAAGGCCGCTGGTGGTGCAGCCGGCGGGCAAGGGGGCGATGGATACGGCGGCCTTCCTGCGCGGCTGCCCCGTGGAGCGTGGCCGGCGCGTCGGCGGGGGCGTGGACGGGCAAGGCGGAGGCCAAGGCGGAGGCGGCTCATGAACCGCTACCGGATAACGGTGGAATACGACGGCACGTCCTTCGTCGGCTGGCAGCGGCAGGACAACGGCCCCTCCGTGCAACAGGCGCTGGAGGAGGCGATCACGGCGCTGAGCGGCGAGGAGGCGCGGGTGCATGGAGCGGGGCGCACCGACGCCGGGGTGCATGCGCGCGGGCAGGTGGCGCATTTCGACCTCGAGCGCCACTTTCCTCCCCACAAGATACGCGACGGCCTGAACCATCACCTGAAACCCGCGCCGGTGGCGGTGCTGGAGGCGCGGCGGGTGGACGACGGCTTCCACGCGCGCTTCTCGGCCAGCCGCCGCCATTATGTCTATCGCATCCTGAACCGCCGCGCCCCGCCGGCGCTGGACAGGAAGCGCGCGTGGCACGTGGCGCGCCCGCTGGACGAGGGGATAATGCACGAGGCGGCGCAGGCGCTGGTGGGCAGGCACGACTTCACCACCTTCCGCGCCGCCCAGTGCCAGGCGCGAAGCCCGGTGAAGACCCTCGACGAGATCAGGGTATGGCGCGAGGGCGAGGAGGTGAGGATATACGTGGCGGCGCGCTCCTTCCTGCACAACCAGGTGCGCTCGATGGCCGGATCGCTGAAGCTGGTGGGGGAAGGCAAGTGGACGGCGGGCGACCTGCGCCGGGCGCTGGAGGCGCGCCGGCGGGCAAGCTGCGGCCCGGTGGCGCCGCCCTGGGGGCTATACCTGACGCGGGTGGACTATCCGGGGGATAGCGAGTAATCCCGGCCCGGACACGCCAGATGAGCATTGCCGCCGGGATCCAGCATATCATCCCCTCCTTCACCCCTTCTCCCTCTTCCCCCCCACTCTCCCCCTCCCCAGCGCCCGCCAGTCGCGCATTCCTTCCTCGCCGCCAACTCCATGCCCCTGCTTGCCCCCTGTTCACCGGCAGGCGCATTAAAATCTAAACTTCAATCGAGGTTGAGGTTTTTGCTTGGGTGCGGGTAAACGGACGGAAGTGGGCGGTGGAAGATGGATGGAGAAGACGGGGGGAAGGGAGAGGGGAGAGAATGGAAAAGTGGGTGGGGTGAAAGGTGGGAATGGTGCAAGTATGGGGCGCGGGGTATCGGGGCGGGTTCAGGGCAGCTTGCCGTAGCGGCGCAGGGTTATGTTTATGCGGCCATCGCCTATCGGTGGCGGCAGTTCGCCGGTGCCGGGGTGGATGCGGTCCACGCCGTGGTAGCACAGGCGGGAATGGCCGCCGAGGATCAGCACGTCGCCATCCCTGAGGCGGAAGGAGATGGTCTTGCCGCGCCTCTGGTGGCCGCCGATGCGGAAGGT
>CAZXTT010000222.1:0-2147 GCA_964643775.1 uncultured Rhizobiaceae bacterium
ACGTTGAACATCACCTTGTTATACTCGCCCATGATCGTCGATTTCTCGGTGATCACCGGCGACAGGATGATGTCGTAGTAGTGTTCCTTGCTCATTTGAACCGCTCCTCCAGCGCTTCCACCGCCGCTTTCGTCAGCACCAAGTTGTGGCGGCGCAGAATGTCATAGACATTGATACCGGCCACCGGCAGCACGTCCACCCGCGGCAGGTTGCGCGCCGCCCGCGCGAAATCGGCATTGACCTCAGCGCCGTCGATTACCAGCACGTTGTCCAGCCCCAGCTTGCCGAAGGCCTCGCGCACGGCGCGCGTCCTGGCTTCCTTGAGCTCCGCCTTGTCGAGCACCATGAGCTCGCCCGCCTTCGCCTTGGCCGACAGGGCATGGCGCAGGGCCAGCGCCCGCATCTTCTTCGGCATGCCGATGGCGTGCGAACGCGGCTTGGGGCCATGCGCCTTGGCGCCGCCGACGAAGATACCGGCCCGCTTGGAGCCATGGCGGGCTCCGCCGCCACCCTTCTGGCGGCCCCACTTGGCGCCGGTGCGTGAAATCTCGCCGCGGCTCTTGGTCTTGTGGGTTCCGGCGCGCCGCCTGGCCAGCTGCCAGGTCACCATGCGGTGCAGGATGTCCTTGCGCGGCTCAAGGCCGAAAATGTCATCCGGCAGATCCACCGAACCGGCCTTCTTGGCGTCGAGAGTCCTGACTTCGATCTTCATTGCCTCAGCCCTCCTCACCAGCGGCCTCGGTGGCGGCCTCGCCGGCCTCGGCTTCCGCCGGAGCCTCGCCGCCGGCCTTGCGAATGGCCGCCGGCAGCGGCGCGTTCTCCGGCAGCGCCCGCTTCACCGCGTCGCGCACGAACACCCAGCCGCCCTTGGGGCCGGGCACCGCGCCCTTGACCAGTATGAGGCCGCGCTCGCCGTCGGTTTCCACCACCTTGAGGTTCTGGGTGGTCACCCGCCTGGCGCCCATGTGACCGGCCATCTTCTTGCCCTTGAACACCTTGCCCGGATCCTGGCACTGGCCGGTGGAGCCATGCGAACGGTGCGAAATGGACACACCGTGCGAGGCCCTCAGGCCGCCGAAGTTCCAGCGCTTCATGGCCCCGGCGAAGCCCTTGCCGATGGACACCGCGGTGACATCGACGAACTGATCCGGCACGAAGTGGTCGGCGGTGATCTCCGCGCCCACCTCCAGCAGGTTGTCCTCCGAGACGCGGAACTCCGCAAGCTTGCGCCTGGGCTCCACGCGCGCCTTGGCGAAATGACCGCGCACCGCCTTGCTCATGCGCTTCACCTTGGCCTTGCCGACGCCAAGCTGCACGGCAGTGTAGCCGTCCTTGTCCCTGGTCTTGCAGGCAACCACCTGACAGTTTTCCACCTTCAGCACGGTGACCGGAATGCTCTTGCCATCGTCCGTGAAGACGCGGGTCATTCCAACCTTCTGTGCGATAATGCCTGAACGCATCGCTCGCAACTCCTCAAAATTCCATTTCAGATCAGGCTGTCAAAGATCGTTCTTACAGCTTGATCTCCACATCGACGCCAGCCGCCAGATCGAGCTTCATCAGAGCATCGACCGTCTGCGGCGTCGGATCCACGATATCCAGCAGCCGCCGATGCGTGCGCATCTCGAACTGCTCGCGGCTTTTCTTGTCGATATGCGGCGAGCGGTTGACGGTAAAACGCTCGATCTTGGTCGGCAGCGGAACCGGGCCGCACACCTGCGCGCCGGTGCGCTTCGCCGTATTGACGATCTCGCGCGCCGAAGAATCGAGGATGCGGTGATCGAACGCCTTGAGCCGGATGCGGATAGTCTGCCCTTGCATGGTCATTTACCTCATGGCAGGCCCCCGCCCGGTTTCCCGGACGGGGACGCCCGATAAGTTTTCCTTACTCGATGATCTCGCTGACCACGCCGGCGCCGACGGTGCGGCCGCCTTCGCGGATGGCGAAGCGCAGGCGCTCCTCCATGGCGATCGGGGCGATCAGCTCCACCTCGAAGGTCACGTTGTCGCCCGGCATAACCATCTCCGTGCCCTCCGGAAGCGTCACGACGCCGGTCACGTCCGTGGTGCGGAAATAGAACTGCGGGCGGTAGTTGGTGAAGAACGGAGTGTGACGCCCACCCTCTTCCTTGGTCAGGATGTAGGCC
>CAZXTT010000223.1:0-4594 GCA_964643775.1 uncultured Rhizobiaceae bacterium
TCGCGGATGGACAGCATGCCGCACAGCCGCCCCCGCTCGTCCACGATGGGCAGGTGGCGGAACTTGTGGCTCATCATCAGCCGCATGGCCTTGTCCATGTCGTTGTCGTTGCGGGCGGTCACCGCCGGCGACGACATGATGTCGCGCACCCTGAGCTTCATCACCTCGTGTGGCCGCTGCGAAAGCGCCGAAACGATGTCGCGCTCCGACAGGATGCCGACCAGTTTCCCGTCGCTGTCCACCACCGGCATCGCGCCGATGCGGTTGGAATAAAGCAATGACGCCGCCGCCTGAATGGTATCGGCGCGGCGGCATGAAACTATCTTTGGCTGATGATTGTCCAGAAATTCATTGATCTTCATCGGGCTCCCTCTTTTCGTCTGTGCGGCGCGGGGTTGTTGATTGTTTATCGCTTGCCCGCGCCCATGCGCCCCCCGTTCCCCGGCGTTTTGTTCCTTGTTGTTTTTATTATCGCCGGGGTCATATTCGCATGAGGGAATATATGGGTGGTTACATATATGCGCAAGGGGAACCTTGCCCGCCCCTGATCACGGCCAATGAAAGGGCGCCAAAGAAAATGATGGAGACGAGGCGATACGGGGGGAAGTGGTACAGCTGGGTGGACTCGAACCACCGACCCCTGGATCCACAATCCAGTGCTCTAACCAACTGAGCTACAGCTGCATCCGTCGTCCCTGCGCCACAGATATAGCGCGTGGCTGAACGCGGCGCAAATTATGCCGCCGGAGCCTGCTTTTCAAGTGTCTTTTGGCGTAATGGCGGCAAAAATCAGGACGCCCCCCATGGCCATCCGCCGATGGTCGCCGGAACAGACGGCGAAATTGCCGCTGGACTGGCCAACGCTCCATGGTTAATAATTCATTACCGATGCGGCATGATATGAACCGGGCTTTCTTTGTTCGTGCCCACGCAGTCGTTTCGCATTGGATATGACCATGTGATGATTGCGATGGGGCGGAAAAGAGCCTCGAATTTGGTTTGAACCTGACCATGCCCTTGCCGGAGCTTGAAAGCCTGCGCCTGTCGCCGCGTCCCGCCTGGTTGTGGGACGCCCGGCTGCGCCGCGTCACCTGGGCCAATGAAGCGGCCGTTGCCTGGTTTGGCGAGTCCAGCCTGCTGGATCTCGTGGAGCGCCCCTTCGATGAGCGCGAACCGGCGGTGGCGGCGCTGGCCGCGGCCCTTGCCGACTTATCCGGCGGGGAAGAGCGCCATATGGAGCTGGACTTTCCCTCCGTGGCCCATGCGCCGCTGGCCGTCAGCGTGCGCCGCCATGCGCTGGGCGATGGCCGCCCCGGATTGCTGGTGGTGGGCGATGAGCCGTTGGAGCCGGAAAGGCGCGGCTACAATGGCCTCATGCGCGAGGTGCTCGACGCCATGCCCATGCCGGTGGCCGCCGTGGACGCCAGGGGCGAGCTCATCTACAGCAACCATGCGGCAAGCGAGCTGTTCAGCGAGCAGGCGCTGATGGGCTTGTCCGGCCTTTTCGACAGCGCCGGAGAGGCGCTGGAATTCCTCTCCCGCGCCGCCCGCGCCGGGCTGGCGGTGACCACCCGCAAGGGTGAAACACTGGCCGGAAAGCGCGACATCCGCATAACCGCCCGCCTCATCGATGGCGATGGCGGCGGGCTGTTTTCCGTGGTGCTGGATGACGTGACCAACCGCCGCGCCGTGGAGCGCCACCTGCAACCGCTGGCGGCGCAAGGCCACCCCGCCATTCCGGCCACCCGCCAAGGGCCGCGGGAACCGCAAGAACCGCGAGAACCGGCAAATCCCCAGGGACGCCCCCTGCTGAGCGAGGAGGATGCCCGCACCTTCCACCGCCTGAGCACGGCCCCGGCCGAAAGGCCCACGGAACCCGCGGAAGACGAAGGGGCGGAAAAACCGCAGACCGAAAAACCGCAGACCGAAAAGCCGGAAGAGGCAGGAGAGCAGGCCGGGGAAAACGAAGAAGTCAGGGAAGCAGGGAAAGAACCGGCCGCCCCCACCGCCCCCGCCAAGCGCCGCCCGCGGGAGCCGCAACAGGTGCCGCAACTGGTGCGCGACGTTCTCGACCACCGGCCAGAGCCGATCATACTGCACCGCAACGATGCCTTTCTCTATGCCAACGATGCGGCTCGCGAGGCATTCGCCTTCGCCGCCGATGACGCGGCCTGGGGCGCGCTGGTCAGGCAATTGACGGAGGCGCGCGATGGCGGCGAAATCACCCTCGCCGACGCCACCGGAAAATCCCGCGCCTTCAGGCTGGCGCGCGATGTCTTCCCGTGGCGGGACGGCGCGGTGATCCAGTCCACCCTCACCCCGCTGGCGGGCCCGGACAAATCCGGTGAGGCGGAAGATGTTTCCGCCAGGGCCGCCCCCGGCATTGACGAAACCGGCATTGACGAAAACAGCCAGCCCGCCCCCGAAGGGCCATCACCCGCCACGGAAGCGGCAAAGCCCCGGCAGGAAGCGGACAAGCCGCGGGACATGGCCCGCCGCACCCCATTGGTGCGCATAAGCGCCTCGCCACGCCCCCCGGCCCGGCAGGACCGGCAGGAGCAACATGAGCCGCAAGAGCCACGGGAGGAAGGATCTGCCCCGCTCGCCGGCAAGGCCCCCTGCGCACCCGCCCCCGATGGCGCTCCCGAAGCCCTTGGCGAGGAGCTGCGGGCCATTCTCGACACCGCCACCGACGGCATAATCACCCTCGATCAGGACGGCGAGATACTCTCCTTCTCGGCCGGGGCCGAGGCCCTGTTCGGGGCCTCCCTGAAAGAGGTCATAAACACCCCCTTCCGCGCCCTGCTGGACGAAAAGAGCAGGCGCATTCTCGACGATTATCTCGACGTGGTGAAAAACGGCGGCGAAATGGCCACCATCTACAACGAGGGCCGCGAGGTAACCGCCAGGGTGGCCGGCAACGGCACCATTCCGCTGTTCCTCACCATCGGGCGGCTGGGCCGCCGCGGCGAGCCGGAGCGCCCCGGCAAGGCCGCCTTCTGCGTGGTGGTGCGCGACATGACGCAATGGAAGAAGACCGAATCCGAGCTGCGCGCCGCCAAGGAGCGGGCCGAGCGCTCGTCGGCCCAGAAGAGCGAGTTCCTCGCCTCCATATCCCACGAGCTGCGCACCCCGCTCAACGCCATCCTCGGCTTCTCCGACGTCATGCGCCAGCAGCGCTTCGGGGAGATGGGCAACGAGAAATACCTGGCCTACGCCAACGACATCCACGAATCCGGCGAGCACCTGCTGTCGCTGATAAACGACCTGCTCGACCTGTCGAAAATCGAGGCAGGCAAGTTCGAGCTCGACTTCAAGGCCGTCGATCTGAAGGAAATAGCCACCGATTGCCTGCACCTGGTGGAGGAGATGGCGGCCCGCGGGCAGGTATTGCTGCGCAAGTCCATCCCCGACGATCTGCCCAAGGTGGTGGCCGACGCCCGCGCTGTGAAGCAGATATTGCTCAACCTGCTGTCCAACGCGGTGAAGTTCACCCCCGCTGGCGGCCAGGTGGTGCTGAGCATGAAGCTCACCGGCGCCGGTGAGCTGGTTGTCTCGGTAAGCGACACCGGCCCGGGCATGACGGAAGAGGAAATGGAAAAGGCATTGAAGCCCTTCGAGCGCCTCTCCGGCGAAGGCCGCGAGGACAAGCCGGGCACCGGCCTCGGCCTGCCGCTCACCAAGGCCCTGGCCGAGGCCAACAAGGCCCGCTTCGAGCTGGACAGCAAGCCCGGCCACGGCGTCACCGCCCGCGTGATCTTCCCCACCCCGCGCGTGCTGGCCGGGTAGGGGATCCCACCCCGTTCATCAGCCGTTTGGTTTCTCCGCCGCTTCCCGGTCCAGCGCTTTCAGCAGGCGGGTTATTTCCTCCTCGTCGAGGCGGCGGATGCGCTCGGCCAGGCGGTTGGCCAGCAGCACCGCCTCCGGTGACAGTCCGGAGGTGTCTATGGTGATGCGCGGGTGTGACAGCCGCGCCAGCTCGGCCAGTTCCTCGGCCTCGTCCCAGATGATGTTGAAATAGGCGATTATGCGCTGCACCAGCCGCCAGCTCGGCCGCCCCCGCTTGCCGTGTTCCAGCGCCGAGAGATAGGCCGCCGATACGCCCACCGCCTCGGCCATCTCCTTAAGCGTGACGCCGCGCTCGGCGCGCATCCGGCGCACTCGCTGGCCGAAGGGCGTCATGGCGCGAGCCCCCGGTCCTTGCGCCGCAGGCGGATGTAGAAGGCCCCGCCGCCGCCATGGCGCGGATGGGCCGGCTGGAAGCCCGCCACGTGGTGGGCGAAGCCGTGTTCGTGCAGCCATTGCGGCACCAGCCGCCGCAGCCTGCCCTTGCGCTCCGGCGCGTGCCAGTGCTCGTGGCCATGCAGGGTGTGGCGCGCGTAGGGCGAGGCCCCCTTGCCGGTTATCACCAGCACGGTGCGCAAGCCGCGCGCCCGGCATTGGGCGAGGAATGACTTGAGCTGCGCGTGCGCCTCCTGCGCCCCCATGCCATGCAGGTCCAGCCGCGCCTCTATGTTGACGTTGCCGCGCGCCATGCGCTGGCGGCTGCGCCTGTCCAGCGATCCGGCGCTTGGCGGATGCGGCTGGGCGGCGG
>CAZXTT010000224.1:0-1798 GCA_964643775.1 uncultured Rhizobiaceae bacterium
GCCCCCCTGGCCTCCTGGCCGGGGCGCGGGGCGCTGTCGTTCAGGGCGTCGCGCAGGTGTTTCAGTTCGTCGCTCATGGCTTCATGCCTTTCAGGCGTTTTCTCGTCTCGTGCAGCCGCCACGAGATGGTGCTTTCCTTCACTCCCAGAATGGCCGCGGCCTCGGCGTGGGAGAGGTCATGATCGAGCACCAGCAGGGCGGTTTCGCGCAGGGGTTCGTCAAGCTCGTCGAGCATCTCGCGCAACACGGCGGCGCGGCGGGCGGCCTCGGCCTTGTCCTGCGCGGCCAGCAGGGCGAAGTCGCCGTATTCGGCGCGCTTCTTCCGCTCGCGTCCGAGGCGGCGGAAGTGATCGCGGCAGGCGTTGAGGGCCAGCGTGTATAGCCAGGTGGTGAAGCGCGAGCGGCCATCGAAGGTGGCGATGCGGCGGGCGATCTTCACGCATATGTCCTGCGCCAGGTCCTCGGCGTCGGCGCGGCCTTGCGCGTGGCGCGCGGCGAGCCTGAGGATGGCCCCGTAATGGCGCTCCAGGAGCCTGCCCAGGGCGTCGCGCTCGCCATCGGCGGCGGCGCGGGCCAGGGCTTCGTCGCTGTCGGTCATGACTTCCATCACCCCTTTTGACGACGGGGGCGTGGCGATTCCTTGGAGGGGGAGGAAATTTTTTCCGCCCCCGCCCTTGCGAGCGCCGCGTCTACTATCTGGCGGTGGTCGAAGGCCAGCGGGATCCGTTCATCCACCGCCAGCCACCGGGCATGGGCCGCGTCGTCTCCGGCCCTTGGCCGCGGCGGCGGCCAGTCGAAGAGGGCCAGCCACACGGCGGATATGACATGGCCGCGCGGGTCGCGGGCCGGATCCGACCACACGCCGAGCAGGCGCAGGGAGGAGGGGGCGGCGATGGCCGTCTCCTCCATCAATTCGCGGCGGGCGCAGGTTTCGAGGTCTTCCCTGCCGACATCGAGAAAGCCGCCGGGCAGGGCCCAGTGGCCGGCATATGGCTCGTTGGCGCGGCGGATGAGCAGCACCCGCCAGCGGCCCTCGTCATCGCGCGACAGGGCGCAGACATCCGCCGCCACCGCCGGGCGCGGCCAGTCGTAGCAATATTTTCCGCCTACATCTTTTTCAGCCATCTGTTCAGCAGCTCGTCGTGCGAGGGGGTATGGGCAGGCTCGGCCCCGGCCCGCGCCGGGGGGCGGCCCAGGCGCTTCTGGGAGAAATATTCATAGAGCACCAGCGAGACGGAAACCGACAGGTTGAAGCTCTCGGCCAGCCCGATCATGGGGATGAAGGTGGTGTGATGGGCGGCCTCGATGACCATGGGCGAGATGCCGCGGTGTTCATTGCCGAAGATGAAGGCGGGCCTTTCGATTGCCGCGAGGTCGAATCCGGGCAGGGGCCGCGCCGTCGGATCGACGTGGGTGGCGATGAGGGTGAAGCCCCGCCGCTTCAGCTCGTCCATGGCGGCGGCGGTGCCGTGGTGGAGGTGAAAGTCGAGCCACTTGTTGGTGTGGCCGGAGGTCTTCTTGCCCACCTTCCACGGGTTGAAGGGCTTTTCCTCCTCGAACACCAGGTGGACGTTCTGGATGCCGAAGGCGTCGCAACTGCGGAAGGCGGCGGCGGCGTTGTGGGGGTCGTGGATGTCCTCCAGCACCACGGCGGCGGAAAGATCGCGCAGGCTTGCGACGCGGGAGAATTTCTCAAGGCGGCGGGCGGTGGGCATGGATGTTCCTGCTCTTTGATCCGGTTCGTGTTCTCCGCATCTTTTAGCTTTGGCCGCCGGGGGAGGGCAAATTATCCTTGCCG
>CAZXTT010000225.1:0-1573 GCA_964643775.1 uncultured Rhizobiaceae bacterium
AAAACGGGGCGCGACGGCATTCACGGCGCCACCATGGCGTCCGCCGAATTCGCCGATGACGCGGAGCAAAAGCGCCCCACGGTGCAGGTGGGCGACCCCTTCACCGAAAAGTGCCTGATGGAAGCCTGCATGGAGCTTTACGAGAATGACTGCGTCATCGCCATTCAGGACATGGGCGCGGCGGGGCTGACCTGCTCGGCGGTGGAGATGGGGGCGAAGGGCAACCTCGGTATTGAGCTGGATCTGGACAAGGTGCCCCAGCGCGAGGAGGGCATGACGGCCTATGAGATGATGCTCTCCGAATCGCAGGAGCGCATGCTCATGGTGCTCAAGCCCGAAAAGCGCGAGGAGGCGGAGGCCATCTTCCGCAAGTGGGGGCTGGATTTCGCCGTGGTGGGGCAGACGACGGACGATCTGCGCTTTCGCATCTTTCATCAGGGCATGGAGGTGGCCGATCTGCCCATCAAGGAGCTGGGCGATGAAGCGCCGGAATATGACCGCCCGTGGGTGGAGCCGGAAAAGCCCGCGCCGCTGCCGGCGGAGGAGGTGCCCGCGCCGGCGGATTATGAAGAGGCGCTCCTGAAGATGATCGGCTGCCCCGACTTGTGCTCCAAGCGCTGGGTGTGGGAGCAATACGACTATCTGGTGCAGGCGAACACGGCGCAGATTCCGGGCGGGGACGCGGCGGTGATCCGCGTGCATGAAAACGGCAAGGCGATCGCCATTTCCGTGGACGTCACGCCGCGCTATGTGGAGGCTGATCCGTTCGAGGGCGCGAAGCAGGCAGTGGCGGAATGCTGGCGCAACCTCACCGCGGTGGGGGCGCAGCCGCTGGCGGTGACGGACAACCTCAACTTCGGCAATCCGGAGCGCCCGGAGATCATGGGCCAGTTCGTGATGGCCATCAAGGGCCTGGGCGAGGCGTGCAAGGCGCTGAATTTCCCCATCGTTTCAGGCAATGTCTCGCTTTATAACGAGACCAGCGGGCGCGCCATTCTGCCCACGCCGACCATTGGCGGGGTGGGCCTGCTGCCGCACTGGGAGCAGATGGCGACCATCGGCTTCAAGGCCGAGGGCGAGGCCATTCTGCTCATCGGCGGGCACGGGCGGCATCTGGGCCAGAGCATTTATCTGCGCGAGGTGCTGGGCCGCGAGGAAGGCCCGCCGCCGCCCGTGGATCTGGCGCGCGAGCAGCGCCATGGCGATGTGGTGCGTGAGCTCATCCGCTCCGGCATCGTTACGGCCTGTCATGACATTTCCGACGGCGGCCTGGCGGTGGCGCTGGCGGAAATGTGCATGGCCTCCCGCACCGGCCTGGGCGCGGATGTGCGCATGCTCCCCGCCGGCTCGCCCCACATCCCCCTCTTCGCCGAAGACCAGGCCCGCTATGTGCTGACATGCAAGCCAGAAGACACCGCCCGCATCATGCAGGCCTGCGAGCAAAAAGAAGTCCCGGCAATGCAAATCGGCACCGTCGGCGGCAACACCCTGAAGCTCGGAGAAGTGGTGAACGTGGCCGTTGACAAGCTGCGGGAGGTGCACGAAAATTGGTTGCCGGGGTATATGGAGGGGG
>CAZXTT010000226.1:0-4125 GCA_964643775.1 uncultured Rhizobiaceae bacterium
GCTGGCGTCGAGCAGCATGACGCGCTTGCCCGTGCCGGCAATGATGCGCCCAACCGCCAGCGAGGCAGCGGCAACATCGGCGCACAGGCCGCCCAGCGAGGCGAAGGCCACGCAATTGTCGCCAGCGGCCATGGCGTCACCAAGCCACTCGGTCAGCGGCCCGAGGGCGGCGGCATAAGGGCCCTGGGGATCGGTGATCACGGAAACGGCAAGCTCGCTGGCCATGTCATCATCGGGCAACCCCGGCACCGCCGGTGCATCGGCGAAGCTGGGCGGGGTGATGTTTTCGCTGGCGGGTTCAGGCGGTGATTCAACCGGGCCGGAGGCGGCGGTGTCCGTGGCAGGCGGGGCATCCACGGCGGGCGCGGTTTCCACGGCGGGCGCGGCGGGAGAGAGAATTTCCCGGCGCGGGGAAGAAGATGCTTCAGCGCCGCGTGGGGCCGGAGACATGGGAGAGGCGCCGGCGGCATCGCCTTGGCCGCTGGCCGACATGCCCGCCGAAAGGGAGGCAAAGTCAGCCGCCGTCAGGGTGGATCCGCTGGTTGCGGCACGGGAGGCAACCGGCGGCGTGGCGGATTCGCCCGCACTTGCGGGGCTCATGCCGGCGGGCGCGGCGCTCTGCGCCATGCCGGATGCGCCGGCCATGGCGGGAGTGCCCGCCACCGCGGGCGCGATGCGCCGGCCGGCAGCGGATTCGCGCGACTTGGCCAGGCGCGAGGAGGCGGCCATGACCTCGATGATGAAGGCCACCCCCAGCCCCAGCATCAGCCCGGCCAGAACAGAGAGGATCATGATCGGCCCCTTGCGCGGGAAGGACGGCATCGAGGGCACGTCGGCGCGCGACACGAGGCGCGCCATGCCGGGCAAGGCGGCGGTGTCATCGCGGGCGCTGGCGTCGGTGTAGCGGGCCAGGAAGCTCTCCAGCAGGGCGCGGTTGGCCTTGGCTTCGCGTTCCAGCTCGCGCAGCCTGACCTCGTTGACCGAGGAATTGGAAACCTTGGCCTTGATTTTGGCCAGCGAGGCGCGCAGGGAGGCCTCGCGGGTGGTGGCGATTTTCGCCTGCTGCTCCAGCGCGGCGGCGATCTTGCGCGCCTCGGCGAGGATCTGGCGCTTCATGCCGGCCAGCTCGCGGCGCACGGCGCGCACCTTGGGGTGGTTGTCGAGGTAGGTGGTGGACAGTTCCGCCAGCTTCCTCTGCAGGCGTACCTGCTGCTCGCGCAGGCGCTGAATGAGCGGCGACCTGAGCACCTCGCTGGAGGAATCGACGGAGCCGTTCCTGAGCATTTCGCGGATGGCCCGCGCGCGGGCCTGGATCTGCGAGCGCTCTGCCTGGGCGCGGATGATCTGGGAATTGAGCTCTGACAGTTCCTGCTGGCGCAGGCTGGCCTGAGCCCCCTGGAAGAGGCCCGCCTCGGCGCGGAAGCGCTCCACCGCCACTTCCGATTCCACCACC
This sequence comes from uncultured Rhizobiaceae bacterium, assembly GCA_964643775.1. GTDB lineage: Bacteria > Pseudomonadota > Alphaproteobacteria > Rhizobiales > Aestuariivirgaceae > Thermopetrobacter. Next base: position 1,454 of record CAZXTT010000226.1, read on the forward strand.
TTCTTGCGCAGTTTCTCTATCTGGTCCTTGAGCCAGTCACGCGCCTCGCCGGTCTGCTCCAGCTTGGAGCGGCGCGTCTGTTCGACATAAAGCTCCGCCAGGGTGTTGGCCACCGCCGCGGCAGCGCGCGGATTGCGGCTGCTGTATTCGATGACCACGATCTTGGTCTGCGGGATGTTGTAGGCCTTGAGATGCTTGTACCAGGTGGTAAGGGCCCTTTGCTCCGGCGTCTGGCGGCGCGGGTCGGGGGCGAAGCCGAGCATCACCTTGAGGCGCGAACCAATGCCGAAGGAGCGCTTGAGGGCGTCGAACTCCGGGGAGCCTATGAGCTTGAGCTTCTTCAGGGTCTTGAGCGCCAGGTCGCGCGACTTGATGACCGCCACCTGGGAACGCACGTCGCGGTCGCCGATCTGGGGGCGCAGCTGGAGGTTGCCGTTGTTGGTGCGGGTATAGGGGGAGTCCTGGTATTCCACCAGGATTTGCGCCTCCGAGGTGTAGAGCGGATGGCTGAACATTATGAAGGCAAGCCCCAGCAGGGCCGATATGCCGGTGAATGCGGCCAGCATCTTCCAGCGCCGCCCTATTCCGCGAATGACCTCGGATATGTCGATGGTGCGCACTGCCGTGGTTCCGCCGGGATTGCTCATGTCGTTGTTCCGTTCCTGACCTGAAGCGCTTTTTTTCGCGCGCGAATCCGAAAGCGGGCGGGTTCGCGCCATTCGCCCATGACAATGCCCGCTTGTGGTAACCAATTGCTTAACGGCGTTCTTTTTGCGCCGCCGCGTTAACGGTTTCGACACTTTCCCTTAAGCGCTTGCTAACCATAAGCGGATAGATTCACCCCTGAATTGATGCCCTGCCCGGGGCCGCGAAAGCGGCGCTGGCTGGTGCGTCGGTCCCGCCAATGGGTCAATTTCAAGGTGTCTGTATCATGCGTCGCTATGCAATAATCATCGCCTCCGCCCTTGCTCTCGGTGGCTGCGCCAACGGCTGGGAAGACAATCCGCCCTCCGCCGCGCCGGGAGGCGCGGGAGTAACGGCCACCGGCTCCCTGCGCGAGGGGGCGGACGCCATATCCACCGCCTCGACGGCGCCGGCGGTGAATCGGCACGGGGTGACGCCGCCCTTCGGCGCTTCCGGCGAGGCGGCGGCCTATGAATACCGGCGCGGCTACCGGGTGGGCGCGGGCGACAAGCTCAACATCCGGGTGATGGGGCAGCCGGAGCTGACCGGGGCATACGTGGTCGATCCGGCGGGCAACCTGTCCATGCCGCTGATCGAGACGGCGCAGGTGGCGGGCCTCACCCCGCGCGAGATAGAGATACTGGTGACCCGCAAGCTGAGGAACGGCTACCTGCGCAATCCTTCCGTTTCGGTGCAGCCGGCGGCCCTGCGCCCGTTCTACATACTGGGCGAGGTAAAGCAGGCGGGCAACTATCCCTACCAGCCGGGGATGACGGTGCAGAACGCCATAGCCACGGCGCGCGGCTACTCGGAGCGCGCCGACCACGGCGAGGTGCTGCTCACCCGGCGCACCGCCGAGGGGACGAATACCTACAAGGTGCCGGTGACCACCCAGATATATCCCGGCGACATCATCTTCGTGCGCGAGCGCTGGTTCTGAGCCGCAAGGCGTTCGAGGACATCCCTGACGCCATCGCGTCATCTTCATCTTCGCGCGCGAGCGCTGGCTCCGGGAGCCCGATCCGGGCGGCAACCGCCGCGGCGCTCAGCCGGCCTTGCCAAAGCCGGTGGCGACGACGAACAGCTCGGCGGAATCGGGGCGCGATGCTTCCGGCTTGAAGTGGCGCACGCGGGCGAAATCGCGTTTCAGGGAAGCGAGCAGTTCGCCCTCCGCGCCGCCGCGCAGCACCTTGGCGACGAAAGCGCCGCCGGGGGCCAGCACCCGGCGGGCGAAATCGGCCGCCGCCTCGGCCAGCCCCATGACGCGCAGGTGATCGGTGTGGCGGTGGCCGGTGGCGTGGGCGGCCATGTCGGAGATGACGGCGTCGGCCTGGCTCGCTCCCAAGGCCTCCATTATCACATCCGGCGCGTCCTCGTCGTAGAAATCCTTCTTCAATATGGTGACGCCGGGGATGGGCTCGATGGAGTGAACGTCCACCGCCACCACCACCCCCTCGCCGCGCGCCGCGCCGACGCGCTCGGCGGCCACCTGCGACCAGCCGCCGGGGGTGGCGCCCAGGTCGACCACCCGCGCCCCGGGGCGCAGGATGCGGAACTCGTCGTCTATGCCGATGAGCTTGAAGGCGGCGCGCGAGCGATAGCCCCTTTCGCGCGCCAGGCGCACGAAGGGGTCGTTCAACTGGCGTTGCAGCCAGCGCACCTGCGAGGTGGTCTTGCCGCGCGCCTTCTTCACCCGCTGATGCAGCTTGCGGCGGCCGCGGCCGCTGGAGGCGCCCTTGCCGCGGCGGGCGCTGTCAGGTCTCCTGGGGCCGGCCATAGGTTCCGTCCTCCTCCATCAGCTCGATGAGCATTCCCTCGCGCAGACCGCGGTCGGCGACCCGGATGCGCGGGCTGGGCCAGGTGGCGGCGATCTCCTCGGCTATGGCGCAACCGGCGACCACCAGGTCGGCGCGCTGGTGGCCGATGCAGCCGTTGGCGGCGCGCTGGCGGATGTCCATGGAGCGCAGCTTCTCCGACACGCGCGCCAG
>CAZXTT010000227.1:0-1934 GCA_964643775.1 uncultured Rhizobiaceae bacterium
CACTTCCGCCACTGAGTGAGCCCCTGCCCCATTGCCCCTTGCCAATAGCGCCACTATTGGCTGTGGAGCACCGCTTGCCACTGGCACAAAACCACTCCACCATAATGACCCAATTTGATTGGAAAATGCCCTAATGAATGCGTGGCCGCGGCGTGTCAGGTGAAAGCCAAATCGATTTTGCTGGTATCCGCAGGAAATTTATGGGTGGGTGAAATTCCAATAATCAATTGAAATTATTGGTGAGCCCGGCAGGAATCGAACCTGCGACCCACTGATTAAAAGTCAGTTGCTCTGCCAACTGAGCTACGGGCCCTTTGCTTTTGGAGCGTTGCGAAAATAGGGGGGGTTGGGGGTGGGGTCAAGGGGGAATTGGGGTGGGGTGGCGTGTGTTTATTGATGACCATTTATTATTTTGCGCTGGGCGGGGAAAATCCTTATTTTAGCCCGGATTATTGATTGCCGGGAGGTCCGGCGAGTTGACTGTTCCGCTGATGAGATGAATGCGCCGTTCAAGACAGATGGGCCGAAGGTGATTACCTTTGGCTGCCGGTTGAATGCCTTCGAGTCGCAGGCGATGAGCCGTCATGCGGCGCGCGCCGGGCTGGGCGAGGTGGTTATCGTCAACACCTGCGCGGTGACGGCGGAGGCGCAGAGGCAGGCGCGGCAGGCCATTCGCAAGGCGCGCCGCGAGCATCCCGGCGTGCCGCTCGTCGTTACCGGCTGCGCGGCCCAGACGGAGGCGCGGGCCTTTGCCGACATGGCCGAGACCGATGCGGTGATCGGCAATGTCGAGAAGATGAGCGAGGACAGCTGGCGGGCGCTGGCGGGGCTCAGGGCCGGTGGCGGCGCGGGCGGCAAGGTGGTGATGGTTTCCGACATCATGGCCGAGCGGCGGCTGGAGCCCGCCGACGTGCCGGGGATGAGCGAGCGCACGCGCGCCTTCGTGCAGATACAGAGCGGCTGCGATCATCGCTGCACCTTCTGCATCATTCCCTTCGGGCGCGGCAATGCCCGCTCGATGAGTGCCGGTGAGGTGGTCGCGCAGGTGCGCTCGGCGTGCGCCCACGGGCACCGCGAGGTGGTGCTGACCGGCGTTGACCTGACCAGTTGGGGCAGCGACCTGGGCGGCGGCGAGCGGCTCGGCCACCTGTTGGCGCGCATCCTGCGGGAGGTGCCGGAGCTGGAGCGGCTGCGGGTGTCTTCCATCGACGTGGCGGAGGTGGACGAGGAGTTTCTCGCCGTGCTGGCGGGCGAGGAGCGCCTGATGCCGCACCTGCACCTGTCCTTGCAGGCGGGCAGCGACATCATACTCAAGCGCATGAAGCGCCGTCATGGGCGCGATCAGGCCATCGGCTTTTGCGCCCGGGCGCGCGGCTTGCGCCCCGACGTGGCCTTCGGGGCGGACATCATCGCGGGGTTTCCCACCGAGACGGAGGAGATGTTCGCCGATTCGCTGGCGCTGGTGGATGAATGCAACCTGGTGTGGCTGCATGTCTTCCCATTCTCGCCGCGCCCCGGCACCCCGGCGGCCAGGATGCCGCAGGTAGAGCGGGCCGTCATCAAGGAGCGGGCGGCGCGGCTGCGGGCGGCGGGCGAGGAGCGGCAGGGGCGCTTCCTGCGCGGGCTGGTGAGACTGCGGCTCCCGGTGCTGGTGGAGAAGCCCGGCGTGGCGCGGGCCGGCAACAACGCGCTGGTGGCCGTCGACAAGGAGCCGGCGGCGGGCGAGATCGTGGATGTTGTCATAACCGGCGTGGAAGATGGCCGGTTGATCGGGAAAAGGGCATGAGCGGAGAAGAGAAGAAAAAGGGCGGTTTCCTGCGGCGGCTGTTCGGCTTCGGCGGCAAGAAGGAACAGCCGCCGGAGGAGCAGGAGGCGCGGCGCGGGGAAGAGACGCCCGCGGCCAAGCCTGATGTTGCGCCCGAGGCGGTGGCGGA
>CAZXTT010000228.1:0-18350 GCA_964643775.1 uncultured Rhizobiaceae bacterium
CTCGAACAGGTCGCGCAGGCGCGTATACCTGTGCGGCTGCTTGACGGCTATCACCCTGCCCTCGCCGGCCACCTTGCGCGCCGCCTTGAGCACCGCGGCTATCTCCACCGGGTGATGGCCGTAGTCGTCGAATATCTGCACGCCGTTCCATTCCCCCGCCGGGGTGAAGCGCCGCCGCACGCCCTCGAAACCGGCCAGCCCGGAGCGGATGTCCTCCGCCGACACCCCGAGCTCGTGGGCGACGGCTATGGCCGCCGTGGCGTTGAGCACGTTGTGCTCGCCGGGCATCGGCATCTCCAGGTCGCTTATCTCCGTCACCTTGCCGGAGCGGCGGTCGTTTATGGTCACCGAAAAGCGGCTCTTCGCCCCATCGTGGCCGATGCCATGCACCCGCACGTCAGCCTGCGGGTTGGTGCCGTAGGAGATCACTCGCCGGTCGGTCACCCGCCCGCTCAGCGCCTGCACCTCCGGATGGTCGGTGCACATCACCGCGAAACCATAGAAGGGAATGTTGTGAACGAACTGCAGGAAGGCCTCCTTCGCCCTGTCGAAGGTGCCGTAATGATCCAGGTGCTCGGGGTCGATGTTGGTGACGATGACCACGTCGGCGGGCAGCTTGACGAATGTGCCGTCCGATTCGTCGGCCTCCACCACCATCCACTCGCCCTTGCCGATGCGCACGTTGGTGCCCAGCGAGTTGATGATGCCGCCGTTCACCACCGTGGGGTCGAGCCCGCCTGCCTCCAGCAGCGTGCCGGTCAGCGAGGTGGTGGTCGTCTTGCCGTGGGTGCCGCCCACCGCTATGGCGCTCTTGAAGCGCATCAGTTCGGCCAGCATCTCGGCCCGGCGCACCACCGGCAGATGGCGCGAGCGCGCCTCGCGCAGCTCCGGGTTGTCGGGCTTGATGGCCGAGGAGATGACCACGATGCGCGCATCACCGAGGTTTTCCGCCGCGTGCCCCTTGAACACCTTGACCCCCATGGCCCGCAGCCGCTCGACGTTGGCGTTCTCCGCCATGTCCGAGCCCTGCACCTCGTAGCCCAGCGTCTTCAGCACCTCGGCGATGCCGCTCATCCCTATGCCGCCGATGCCGATGAAATGAATGAGGCCTATGTCCTCCGGCGGTTTCTTCATGCTCACGATGCACTCTCTCCCGTTTCATTGTCTGTCCCGGAAACCGCCTCCGGCCTGCCGGAAGCAGCGCCATTGGCCAGTTCCTCCACCATGTCGGCCAGCCTTCCCGCGGCGTCCGGGCGGGCGAAATCCCTCGCCGCCTCGTGGGCCGCCCGCAGCTCGTCCGGCTCGTAGCGCAGCCGCGTTATGAAGGCCCCCAGTTGATCGGGCCTTATCTCCTCCTGCTTGAACACCCACCCCGCCCCGGCGCGCGCGAAAGCCCGCGCGTTCATCAACTGGTCATTGTCCAGCGCGTGCGGCAGCGGCACCAGTATGGCCGGCCTGCCCACCACCGCCAGCTCGGCCACCGACGAGGCACCGGCGCGCGCCATCACCAGGTGGGCGCGCCCCATGCGCTGCGGCATGTCGTCGAAGAATGTCCCGAGCGTGCATTTTATCTCCAGCCGCTCGTATTCATGGCGCACGTGGTCGATATCCTCGGGCCGGCACTGCTGGGTGACATGCAGCCGCCGCCGCACCGCCATCGGCATCTCGGCCAGCATCCTCGGCGTCATTTCGGCGAAATAGTGCGCCCCCTGCGACCCACCGAATACCAGGAGCTCGAACTGTCCATTAGCGTCCGGCGGCTCGTATGGCATCTCCGCCGCATCCAGCACCGCCTGGCGCACCGGGTTGCCGGTGAAGCGCACCTTTTCGGCCAGTCCCTCCGGCAGGTTGGTTATCTCGGGAAACGACGAGGCGATCAGCGTCGCCTTCCTGGCCACCGCCCGGTTGGCCCGCCCCATCACCGCGTTCTGCTCGTGAATCAGCACCGGGAATTCCAGCTTGCCGGCCGCCCATATGGGCGGGAACGACGGATAGCCGCCGAAGCCCGCCACCACCAGCGGCCTGTTCTTGCCCAGGAAGGCGCGCGCCTTGTTGAAGCCGCGCCACAGCCTGAAGAGCTGGAACGGCACCTTCCACGGCCTGCCCGGCGTTATCGTCGAGGAGGGAATCTCGACGATCTCCAGGGCCGGGAACCTGTCACCGTATTTCTTCGCCCGCGCGTCGGACATCAGCACCGTCACGTAGCCGCGCCGCACCAGCTCCTCGGCCAGCGCCTGGGCCGGGAACAGGTGCCCGCCGGTGCCGCCGGCGGCCAGCGCCACCAGCCCCCTGTGCGCGCCATGTATCTCGAATTCGGCCATTGTCCGCGCTCAAGCCTTTCGTTTGTTCCTCACGCAGCCATGGGCATGGCCGCCCCGGCGGAGTGCTCGCGCGCCTCCTCGATGGCGTCGCGGCGCAGCAGCGCCAGCGCCATGCCCAGCCCCAGCGCCGCCGAGATCAGCGACGAGCCGCCATAGGAAATCAGCGGCAGCGTCATCCCCTTGGCCGGCAGCAGTTGCACGTTGACCCCCATGTTGATGAAGGCCTGCAGGCCGAACAGCCCGAACAGCCCCGAGGCCGCCAGCCGCCGGAACGGATCGCGCGACATGGCCGCCCGGCTCATGCCGCGCAGCACGATAAAGGAGAACAGGCCCACCAGCCCCAGGCAGGCCACCAGCCCGAACTCCTCGCCCACCGCCGCGAACAGGAAGTCCGTGTGGGCGTCCGGCAGGTGACGGTTGGCCAGTCCGCCGCCCGGGCCCATGCCCAGCAGCCCGCCATTGTGGAAGGCATCGAGCGCGAAGTCCATCTGGTCGCGCGCCCCGTCAGGCAGTTGCGGCGGATGGATGAAGCGGTCCACCCGCGCCCGCACGTGCGGGAACACCGCCCACGCCACCCCGGCCAGCGCCACCACCGCGCCGCCCAGCGCGAACAGGTATTTCCAGCGCAGCCCGAACAGCACCAGCAGTATGCCCCACGCGCCGGTGACAAGCGCCGTCTGCCCCATGTCCGGCTGCTTGACCAGCAGCCCGGCGAAAACCAGGTAGCTGCCCCAGGCCAGCCATATACCCGGCATGTCCGGGCGCTTTTGCCCCTCCGCCAGCAGCCATGCCGCCAGCACGATGAAGGCCGGCTTGACGAACTCCGACGGCTGGATGAGGAACGACCCTATGCCCAGCGAGATCCAGCGGTGCGCTCCCTTGATCTGCGGCCCCACCAGCAGCGCCGCCACCATCAGCGCCAGCCCGCCGATGAATACCATGAGCGCCAGCCGCCGTGTCTGGCGGCCGCTCAGGAAGGTGGCGGCGACGAATATCCCCGCCGCAGGCAACAGGAAGATCAGGTGCTTGCGGAAGAAGTGAAAGCCGTCCAGCCCGATGCGCTCGGCCACCGGCGGCGAGGCGGCCAGCGAGAATATCACCCCCAGCGCCATCAGCAGGAACACCGCCCCCACCGGCGGCCAGTCCACCGAGAACCACCAGCGGGCCAGGAGCCCCTGGTCCTTGCGCGAAATCAGCGTCATGGCCTTTCCTCTCCTTCTTCTCCGCCGGCATCCGCCCGCGCCGTCAGTTCCTCGACCAGCGACAGGAAATGCTCGCCGCGCTCCTCGAACGAATTGTATTGATCGAACGACGCGCAGGCCGGGGCCAGCAGCACCACGGGCCGCGCGGCGGCAGCATCCCCGGCGGCCTTCTCCGCCGCCTCGCGCACCGCCACGTCGAGCGTCCCGCACATTTCGTATTCGATCCCCGCCCTCTCCAGCACGGCGGCGAACTCCTCCGCCGCCTCGCCGATCAGGTAGGCGCGGCGGATCTTCGCCGCGTATTTCATCAGCTCGCCGATGCCGCCCTCCTTGGCCAGCCCGCCGGCTATCCAGTGAATGTCGTCGAAGGAATCCAGCGCCCGCGCCGCGGCGGCGGCATTGGTCGCCTTGGAATCGTTGACGAACATCACCCTGCCCTCCCGGCCCGCTATCTGCATGCGGTGCGCCAGCCCCGGGAAGCTCATGAAGCCGCGCCCTATCAGCATGCCGTCCATGGACATGGCCCGGCACGCCGCCCAGGCGGCGCAGGCGTTCTGCCAGTTGTGCTCGCCGCGCAGCGTCTTCATCATGGAGAGATCCACCCCGCGCAGGGTCTTGCCCGCGGCGCGCTCCTGCAACACCCCGCCGGGAGCGCATATGCCCTCATCCACCAGCCCGCGCACCGATATGGGGCACCTGCTCACCTTCTCCGGCACGCTTTCCAGCGCCGCCCGGCACCATTCGTCGTCCACCGATATGACCGCCGTGTCTCCCTCGCCCATGTTGGCGAACAGCCGCCCCTTGACCGCCGCGTAGTTCTCCATCGTCCCGTGGCGCTCCAGGTGATCGGGGGAAAGGTTCAGCAACACCCCCACGTCGGGCCGGAAGGTGGGCGAAAGGTCTATCTGGTAGGAGCTCATCTCGATCACGTATATGCGCCCCCATTTCGGCTCCGCCAGGTCGAACACCGCCGTGCCTATGTTGCCCCCCACGTGGGCATCCAGCGACGAGCTGCGCAGCACGTGGCCGATGAGCGCCGTGGTCGTGGACTTGCCGTTGGTGCCGGTTATGGCGATTATCTTCACCCCCGGCGTCTTGCTCACCTGGCGGAAGAACACCTCCGTGTCGCCCATCACCTCCACCCCGGCCTCTTTCGCCCTTGCCACCGTCCAGTGCGGCTCCGGGTGGGTGAGCGGCACGCCGGGAGCCAGCACCAGCGCCGCCAGTCGCGGGAAATCCTCCTCCCGCAGGTCACGGACGGCAAGCCCCATCTCGCCGGCGCGGCGTCTCCCGGCCTCGCCGTCGTCCCAGCACAGCACTTCCGCGCCGCCCGCCGCCAGCGCCCGCGCGCAGGCCAGCCCCGAACGGCCCAGCCCGAACACCGCCACCTTGCGCCCGGCGAATATGTCAGCGGAAAAGCCCATCGGTTACCTCGGTGATTACCTCAGCTTCAGGGTGGCAAGGCCGATCAGCGCCAGCACCACGGAAATGATCCAGAAACGGATTACCACCGTCTCCTCCTTCCACCCCTTCTTCTCGAAATGATGATGCAGCGGGGCCATGCGGAACACCCGCTTGCCGGTGAGCTTGAAGGAAACCACCTGCACGATCACCGACACCGTCTCCAGCACGAACAGCCCGCCGATTATCGCCAGCACCAGCTCGTGCTTGGCGGCCACCGCCATGGCCCCCAGCGCCCCGCCCAGCGACAGCGAGCCGGTGTCGCCCATGAATATCTGCGCCGGCGGCGCGTTATACCACAGGAAGCCGAGCCCCGCCCCCACCATGGCCCCGCAGATGATGGCCAGCTCGCCCACCCCGCGCACGAAGTGCAGTTGCAGGTAGTTGGCGAATATGGCGTGGCCCACCAGGTAGACGATGAGCCCGAAGCTGGCCGCCGTTATCATCACCGGCACGATGGCCAGTCCGTCCAGCCCGTCGGTCAGGTTCACCGCGTTGCCCGCCCCGATGACCACCAGCGCCGCGAAGGGGATGAACAGCCACCCCATCTGCCACAGCACGTCCTTGAAGAAGGGAAAGGCCAGGGCGGTGGACAGCTCCGGCTTGCCGGCCCACACGATGATGCCCACCGCGATCAGCGCCACCAGCGCCTCCAGCGACAGCCGCAGCTTGCTGGAAAATCCGTCCGTGGTGCCGGTGGTCACCTTCAGGTAATCGTCGTAGAAGCCGATGGCCCCGAAACCGGCCAGCACGAACAGCACCGCCAGCACGTAGAGATTGCTCAGGTCGGCCCACAACAGCGCCGATATGAGTATGGAGCCCAGTATCATCAGCCCGCCCATGGTCGGCGTTCCGGCCTTGGCGAAATGGGTCTCCGGCCCGTCCTCGCGGATGGGCTGGCCCTTGCCCTGCTTGAGGCGCAACAGCGAGATCACCCTCGGCCCGAACATGAACAGCAGGAACAGCGCCGTCATTATCGCCCCGCCGGTGCGGAAGGTGATGTAGCGCAGCACGTTCAGCACCTGTATGTCGTCGGCCAGGGCCAGTGACAGATAGTAAAGCATTCACCCCTCGCTCGCGGCTGGTTTGAACATTTCCCTCAAGGCCCCCGCCACCGGCATCATGCGCGACCCCAGCGAGCCCTTTATCATGACCACGTCGCCGCCGCGCAAATCGCGCCGCAGCAGCTCCGGCAACCGTTCCGGATCATCGACCCGCGCGGCCCGCAAATGCTCCGGCGCCGCCTCCCACAGGTGACGCATCATCGGCCCCGATACATACAGCGCATCGACCCCCGCTTCCATCACCTTGTCCGCCAGCGCCGCGTGCAGCTCCGGCGATTTTTCCCCCAGCTCCAGCATGTCACCGAGCACCGCCACCCGCCGCCCGCCCGGCCCCACCGGCGTCTCGCCCAGCGCCTTGAGCGCCGCGCCCACCGAGGCCGGGTTGGCGTTGTAGCTTTCGTCTATCAGCAATATCTCGCCGCCCGGGGCCATCAGCCGGAAGCGCCCGCCGCGCCCTTCGGGGGCGCGCATGCCGGCCAGCGCGTGCATGACCGCCGTGAGGTCGGCCCCCAGCGCCTCGGCCACTCCCAGCACCGCCAGCGAGTTGAGCGCTATGTGCTCGCCCGGCATGCCCACCCGGAATGCCACCTCCCTGCCCGCGCCGTCATTCCCGCCGCCGGCTAAGAGCGCCCCGACGCATACGCAGCATTCGTCGCTGGCCGCCCTCAGCAGGCGTATGTCCGCCCCCTCCCCCTTGCCATAGGTGATTATCCGTCCGGCCCCCGCTTCCCCGGCGGCGGCGATCAGCATGTCGCTGTGCGGCGCGTCGAGGTTGATGACCGCGCTCCCGCCGGGCTCCAGCCCCGAGAATATCTCCGCCTTGGCGCGCGCTATCCCCTCCAGCCCCTCGAAGGCCCCTATGTGGCTCTCCGCGACATGGGTCACCACCGCCACGTCGGGCCGCGCCAGCGAGGTCAGATCGGCTATCTCCCCCGGCGCGTTCATGCCCATCTCGATGATCCCGTAATCGACATCCGCCGCCATGCGCGCCAGGGTCAGCGGCACCCCCCAGTGATTGTTGAACGAGGCCTTCGCCGCGTGCACCCTGCCGCAGGCGGCCAGCGCCAGCGCCAGCATGTCCTTGGTGGTCGTCTTGCCCACCGAGCCGGTCACCCCCACCACCTTGCCGCATGCCCGCCGCCGCGCCGCCGCTCCAAGGGCGCGCAGCGCCGCCAGCGTGTCATCCACCACCAGCAGGGGCCCGGCGGCTCGCATTTCATCGTTCGCGGTCGAAACCACGGCCAGCCCCGCCCCCGCTTCGAGCGCCCTGGCTGCGAACTCGTGGCCGTCCATGCGCACCCCCTTGATGGCGAAGAAGATCTCTCCCCCGCTCACCTCGCGCGAATCGAAGGTCACGCCGCCGAACTCCCGCGGCGGCGAGCCGATGAGCCTGCCGTCCAGCGCTTCCTCGACCTCCGGCCATGTCCACAGGGGCTTGCTCACTTGCCAATCTCCTCTCGCAGCCGGCGGCTGATCTCCTCGTGATCGGAGAATTCCATCACCTCGTCTCCGATCACCTGCCCCGTCTCGTGCCCCTTGCCGGCCACCAGCAACACGTCGCCCTCCTCCAGCATTGACATGGCCTCGCCGATGGCCCGCGAGCGGTCGCCTATCTCCACCGCCTGCGGGCAGGCCTCGATTATCCGCGCGCGGATGGCCGCCGCGTCCTCCGAGCGCGGGTTGTCGTCGGTGACGATCACCACGTCGGCGCGTTCCCTCGCCGCCTGCCCCATGAGGGGCCGCTTGCCCGCGTCGCGGTCGCCGCCGGCCCCGAACACCACCACCAGCCGCCCGCGCGCGTAGGGCCGCAGGGTGTCGAGCGCCACCGCCAGCGCATCCGGCGTGTGGGCGTAATCGACGAACACCGGCGCTCCCGCCTTCGTCCGCCCCACCATCTCCATGCGCCCGCGCGCCCCGGTGAGCCGCTCCAGCGCCATCACCGCCTCTTCCTCCGGCCCGCCGGCGGCGATCACCAGCCCCGCCGCCACCAGCGCGTTTTCCGCCTGGAAACCGCCGGTCAACGGCAGGAACACCTTGTAGCGGCGCTTCCTGCCGGCGATGGTCAGTTGCTGGCCCAGCCCGTCCAGCCGCCGCTCCACCAGCCTGAGCTCCTGCCCCGCCTCGCCGCAGCGCAACACCAGAAGGCCGCGCCTTTCGGCCACTTCCGCCACCTTAGGCCCGTATTCGTCATCCATGTTGACGACCGCCCCGGCGGAAGGATTGAGAAGCTCCTCGAACAGCCGCGTCTTGGCGGAAAAGTATTCCTCCATCGACGAGTGGTAATCCAAGTGATCGCGCGACAGGTTGGTGAAGGCCCCGGCGCTCAGCCGCACCCCGTCCAGCCTGTGCTGGGCCAGCCCGTGCGACGAGGCCTCCATGGCCAGGTGCGATATGGCCCGCTTGCGCATCACCGCCAGCGTCTCGTGCAGGCGCACCGCGTCGGGCGTCGTGTGGGTGGTGCCAAGGTCGTCGAGACCTGGGCCGAATACCCCGAGCGTGCCCATGCTGGCGGCGCGAAAGCCCATGAAGGCCCATATCTGGCGCACGAACTCGGCGACCGAGCTCTTGCCGTTGGTGCCGGTCACCGCCACTATGGTCACCGGCTGATGGACGTAAAAGCGCGCCGCTATCAGCGCCAGCGCGCGCGCCGCGTTGTCGGAGCGCACCACCGCCACCGAGGGCGGCATCTCCGGCAGCTCCACGCCAGCCCCCACCAGCACCGCCGCCGCACCAGCTTTCACGGCATCGGGGATGAAGCGCGCCCCGTCCACCCGCGTGCCCGGCAGCGCCGCGAACAGGTATCCCGGCTTCACGTCCCGCGAATCCGCCGTCACCCCGGCAATGGACATATCGCCATTGCCCTCGATGCGGCAGCACTTGGCCAGGTCTTTCAACATGCGGGGCATGACAGCGCTTATCCCTGTTTTTGCGGCGCTTGTTTGGCGGAGCCGGCTTTTTTTGTCCCGCCGTGAATCTTGCGCCAGCGCACCAGCTCCTTGCGCGCCTCTTCATTGTCCAGCTTCGGCTCCACCCCGAGAATCGGCGCTATGCGGGCGATCACCTTGCCCGCCGTGGGCACCGCGTTCCACCCCGAGGTGGCAAACCCATATGTCTCCGGCAGCGGGCGCGGATCGTCGAGCATCACCATGACCACGTAGCGCGGCGCGTCCATGGGGAAGGCGCCGATGAACGAGGTCAGGCGGTGATCCTTGCTGTATTTGCCGTTTATCACCTTCTCCGCCGTTCCCGTCTTGCCGCCCACCCGCCAGCCGGGAGCGGCGGCCCTCCTGGCGGTGCCCTCGATGGCGTTGAGGCGGAACAGGTAGCGCATCTTGCGCGAGGTTTCCTCGCTTATTATGCGCCTGCTGAAGGCCTCCGCCGCCTTGGCGTCGCGCTTGAGGAAGGTCGGCTGGATGAACTTGCCGCCGTTGATGAGCGCCGCGATCACCGCCGCCCCCTGCAGCGGCTGCACGGCGAAGCCGTGGCCGAAGGAAGCGGTGACCGAGGCCACCTTCGTCCACCGTTTCGGCAGCAGCGGGCGCGCCGTTTCCGGTATCTCGGTGCGCAGCCGCTCGCGCAGGCCCACCTTCTCCAGGAAGGCCTTGTGCTCCTTCAGCCCCACCTCCAGCGCCATGCGCGCCGTGCCTATGTTCGAGGAGTGGATGAATATCTCCGGCACGCTCAGCCACCGCCGCTGGGCGTGATAATCCTTGATCTTCGAGCGCCCGACGACCAGCGGAAAGCGCGCATCGTATTTCTTGTCGAGCCGCGCCGTGCCCTTGTCCAGCGCCATGGCGAAGGTCACCGCCTTGATGACCGAGCCCAGCTCGTAGACGCCGGCGGTCATGCGGTTCAGCCGGTCCTTCTTCAGCGCCCCGGTCCTTGCCGGATCGTTGGGGTCGAAATCCGGCAGCGACACCATGGCCAGCACCTCGCCGCTGTGAACGTCGAGCACCAGCCCGCCGGCCCCGATGGCCTTGAACTTGCTCATCGCCTTTTGCAGCTCGTCGCGCAGCGCGTGCTGCACCCGGATGTCGATGGACAGCACCGCGTCGTTGGCCGTGCGCCCGTCGGCGCGCGTCAGCGAGGCGGTATAGATGGCCCCCGCCGTGTCCAGGAAGCGCTCCATGCCGGTGAGCCCCCTGGAATCGATATTGGCGTAGCCGACCACGTGCGCCGCCAGCCTGCCGGCGGGATATACGCGCTTCTTGTCCTTCATCACCCGCACGCCGGGGATGTCCAGCTCCAGCACCTGCGCCTCCACCTCCGGCGGCACCTGGCGCTTTATCCACGCGAACTTGAGCCGCTTGTTGGCGAACCTGCGCCGCAGCTTGCTTATGTCGAGATCCGGCAGCACCGTCATCAGCTTCAGCGCCGCCGCGTCCGGATCGATCATCCGGTATGGCTCGGCGAATATCGACGCCAGCGGCATGTCGCCGGCCAGCATCATGCCGTTGCGGTCGGTTATGTCGGGGCGCGGTATGTGCTGCTTGTGAACCACCGCCTTGCGCTGTTCGCCCTCGAATCCGAGGGTCAGCCATGCCGCCTTGACGGACACCGCGACGAACAGCGCCGAGAATCCAGCCATCACCAGCCTGAGGCGCGGCGGCGTCGAGGTGGAGCGCACAAGTCCCATCATGCTCATCTCCGCTCCTCCCCGCCGCCGGCGCTTTCTCCGCCGGCGTCCTTCTGCACCTGCGAGATCAGCCCGTCCAGCGAATCGATGCCCTTCTCGCGCAGCCTGTTCACCCTGGGGGTATTCGCCAGCACCCCGGAGGCCGGGCGGATGCGCGTCGGCGGCACGACCGCCAGCTTGAGGCGCTCGCCGGCCAGCTTCTCCAGCCGCTGCGGGCTGGCCAGTTTCGCCCATTCCACCTTGAGGATGCGCATGGCCTCCTCCTCGCGCGCCACCGCCGCGTTTATCTTGCGTATCTCGCGCTCGGCCATGCGTGTCTTGTGCTCGCGCCCGTATAGCACGAAGGCCGACACCACCAGCCCCGCCACCAGCAATATGTTTATCCAGCCAAGAAGCCTCATCTCCCCCTGCCCCCTTTAATGCCCCCTTTACTGCCCCCCCTGCCCGGCCGTGGCAGGCCCAGCGCCTCCATGTCCAGCGGCCAGGCGGGCGCCTGCCTGCGCCGCGCCGCGCGCAGCCGCGCCGAGCGGGCGCGTGGATTGGCCTCGATCTCCTCGGGCGACGGCTTCACCCCGCCCCTGTCCATGATGCTCAGCGAGGGCTCGCGCTCCTCGCCCTGCGGCAGGTGGCGCGAAGGCCGCCCGCCGCGCCCGGCCCGCAGGTTGATGAAGCGCTTCACCAGCCTGTCCTCCAGCGAATGGAAACTCACCACCGCCAGCACCCCGCCGGGCTTCAGCAGCCTCTCCGCCGCCGCCAGCCCCAGCGCCGCTTCCTCCAGCTCGCCGTTGACGTATATGCGCAGCGCCTGAAAGGTGCGCGTCGCCGGGTGCGCCTGTCCGGGCTTGCGCTTCGGCCCCAGCACCTGCTCCACCAGCGCCGCCAGCTGCCCGGTGGTGGTTATCGGCTGCTCCCCGCGGCGGCGGACGATGGCCCGCGCGATGGCCCGCGAGCGCCGCTCCTCGCCGTATAGCCACAGGATCTCCGCCAGTTGCTCCTCGCTCGCCTCGTTGACCACCTCGGCGGCCGTCATGCCCGCCTGCTCCATGCGCATGTCAAGCGGCCCCGGGCGCATGAAGGAAAACCCCCGCTCCCCCTCGTCCAGTTGCATGGAGGACACGCCGAGGTCGAACACCACCCCGTCCACCTGCTCCACCCCGTGGGCGGCCAGCAGCTCCTCCATTTGCGAAAAGCGCCCCTGCAACAACTTGAGCCGCCCCGCATGACGCTCCACCAGCGCCTGCCCGGCGGCTATCGCGTCGGGGTCGCGGTCAATGGCGAAAACGGTGGTTCCGGGAGTGGCCAGGATGGCCCGCGCATAGCCCCCCGCCCCGAAGGTGGCGTCGACATAGACCCCGCCCGCGCGCGGCGCAAGACGCGCCACGGCCTCGTCGCGCAGCACCGGAACGTGCCGCGCCGGGGAGCCATGTGCATTGTGATTCATCATCAACACGTCTTTGCGCAGATCCCGCGAGGCGGGCGCCCAGGGCGCGGATTCCCGCCTTTGAACAATGGTTAATATTTGGTTCGACTCTGGCCCGCCTACCGTTAACAAAAGGTTGCCGGGGGCGATAATAAATGGAGATTTCCTTGCCCGGCTGATTCATTTCGGGACATTGCGATCCGCCCGGGGCGGGCGCGCTGGCTGGCCTGTAAGCCGGGTTCTGTCCGCGCCCGAGCCGCGGCCCGGGCGGGGATGGCCATTCATCTGGGACGCGCATCGCTGCGCGCCTCGCGCGGCCTACCCGGACGGTCTGGGCCGGAAACACGCCCTGCCCGCCCCGAAAGGCGGGCGCCGTCCCTATTCGGCCTTGCTCCGGGCGGGGCTTGCCGTGCCGCCCCTGTTGCCAGGGGCGCGGTGCGCTCTTGCCGCACCCTTTCACCCTTGCCCTGCGAATGATCGCATGGCGGTCTGCTTTCTGTGGCGCTTTCCCTGGGGTTCTCCCCGGTGAAGGGGATCCCCCGCCGGGCGTTACCCGGCGCCCTGTTTCCGTGGAGCCCGGACTTTCCTCCGGCGACGCCCCCGAAGGGCCGCCGCCAGCGGCCATCCGGCCAGCCAGCGCAAGCGACATGTAGGCCTTTCAGGCCACCTTTACAAGCGAATCGAGCAATGCCGAGAGAACCGTCAGCGTCCCCTCGTCGGCCACTCCGTCCACCATGCCCCGCCGCCAGTGCCGCTGGAAGGCCCGCACCACCGCCTCCGTGCGCTCATCGAAAACCCCCGAGGCCTCCAGCCCATATCCGAGCCGCCGCAAGTCATCCTGCACGCGCCGCACCACCTCGCCCTCGTCGCCGGGGCGCGCCACCACTTTTCCCGCCTTGCCTTCCTCCCCGCCGGCGGCCTCCACCCACGCCCCGATGCCGGCCCGCGCCAGCCGCTCCCACGGGAAATGCTCCCCCGGATCGCTCTTGCGCGCCGGCGCCACGTCGGAATGGCCGATCACCCTGTGCGCGGCTATGCCGTGGCGGGCCATGATGTCCCCGCACAGTTCCTCAAGCGCCTGAATCTGTTTGTCGGGATATGGCGGCAAGGGATTCAGTTCATGGCCGAAATTGTCGATCTCTATGCCGATGGAGCAGGAGTTTATGTCATCCACCCCCGCCCAGTGCGCCACCCCCGCGTGCCAGGCGCGCGCCCCTTCGTCCACCAGTTGGACGATCTCGCCGTCCTCGTCCACCAGGTAATGGGCGGAAACCTGCGAATCCGGCGAGCACATCCACAACAGCGCGGCTTCCGCCGACGAACAGCCGGTGTAATGCAGCACGATCATGTCGATATCCGCCAGCCGCCGGCCAAAGTTGGGCGAGGCCACTTGCCGGCGGGCCAGCCGCGAGCCTTGCGCGAAACCGCTCATGGGGCAATCTCCGCCATCGCCTCGCTCCCGCCCTCGCCTGCATGCTCGCGCATGATGGCCTCCCACGCGGCGTTGATCGCCGCCATGCGTTCGTTGGCTATCCTTATCATCTCCTTCGGCACCCCGCGCGCCATCAGCCGGTCGGGGTGGTTCTCCCGCACCTGCCTGCGCCAGGCGGCGCGAATGGTCTCGAGATCGTCACAGGGCGACACCCCCAGCACCTCGTATGCCGCGTCCTGCGGGTGAAACATGTGCCGCGCCCTGATGCAGCGGAAGCGCCGCCCCAGGCCGAATATCTCCGCCACCCGCTCGAGGAAGGCCATCTCGCTCTCATGCATCACCCCGTCGGCCCCGGCGATGTGAAACAGCGCGTCCAGCACGTCCTCCAGCACCTTCGGGCTGTCGTGGAACAGCCGCGCTATCTGGCTGGCGTAGGCCTCGAAACCGGCCACCGAGCCGGAGGCCAGCCTGAATATGCGCTCCACGTTGCGGCGCTCCCGGGGCGGCGCTTCGAACAGGCGCGAGAACACCTCCCGCTCGTCATCGCTCACCACTCCGTCGGCCTTGGCCAGCTTGGCCGCCAGCGCCACCACCGCCATGGTGAAGGCCACGTCGCGCTCCGGCGAGTGCCGTCCCGCCCCGCCCTCTCCGGCGCGCGCGAACCACCCGGCCAGCGAGCGGCCAAAGTCCCGCGCGTGAACGGCAAGTCTCTTCCACGGGCCAATATTCGTCATGGGCGGTTCACCGGCCCTCCCGCGGCGGCATGTCTATCTCCTCCATCCACGGCTTTATGTCGATCAGCGGCGTTCCGTCCACGCAGTCGATGGCGTCTATTTCGATGATTCCCTTCTCCGCGTCCAGCCCCAGCACCCGCACCGTGGCCAGCGCCAGCGGATTTGGCCGCACCGGCGAGCGCAGGGCGAACACCCCGTGCAGCCCCTTCAGGGCGCGGGGCCGCTGGATGATGATGTGGCGCGCCGCCTCGCTCATCCAGTATAGCACGATGATGTATGCGTGCTTCTCCAGCGACAGCAGCCCGGGGCGGAACGCCTCGTCCACCTCGATGGAGGCCGTGACCCCCATCTCGGCCATCCTGCTCCGCGCCATGGGAATATTGCGCGGGCAGTCCCCGCGCTCCTTCCACGGACTGCGGACATGGCCGATGAACATCACCCGCGGCCCGTCGGCGGCCCGCGCCGGATCGAATGGCAATGTAACCTCGCCCTCGCGCTCGTCCGGGTGCCTTGCGCCCATCATTCCTTCTCCCCGCTCTTCCCCGCGCCATCGGGCTGCCCGTAGCCGGCGAACAGCTCCAGCACCTCGGCCATCTGCCTGCTCGACAGCGGCTTCGGCTCCCCGGCGGCGCGCGCTATCAGGTATTGCCGCGCCAGCCCCTCCACCTCCTCGGCCAGGGTCAGCGCCGTCTCCAGGTCGCCGCCGTGGCAGATCACCCCGTGATGGGCCAGCAAGACCGCCCGCCGCGAGCCCAGCGAGCGCAGCATGTTCCTCGACAGCTCCTCGCTGCCGAACGGCGCGTAGGGGGCGCAATCTATCAGCTCGCCGCCGGCCATGGCCACCATGTAATGAAAGGCCGGCAGCGGCTCGTTCAGGCAGGCCAGCGCCGTGGCGTGATCCGAATGGGTGTGGATGACCGCCCCCGCCTCCTCGCGCGAGGCATATATGTCGCGGTGCATGCGCCATTCGCTGGAGGGCTTGCATGCCCCCTGCGCCACCCCGTCGAGGCCGACGAAAACCATCTGCTCCGGCTCCAGCCGCGCCGCGTGCACCCCCGAGGGGGTTATCAGGAAGCCGTCCCCGAAGCGCGCCGACACGTTCCCCGCCGCCGCCCGGTTCAGCCCCTTTTCGAGCAGCGCCCGCGCCGTTTGCGCTATCCGCCGCCGCAGCGTGCCTTCGTCCATGCGCTCCTCCCGCCGCCTCCGTCACAGCCCCGGCGAGGTGATGAAGGCCGCCCCGTCGGCCGTCCATTCGCCCTTCGCCACGCCGTCTTCCAGCCACACCTGCCCCCTCGCCACCAGCTCCACGGCGCGCGGGAATATGCGGTGTTCCACCTTCAGCACCCGCGCCGCCAGGGTGTCTTCCGTGTCGCCGGCCAATACCGGCACCGCGCCCTGGATTATGATCGGCCCGCCGTCGAGATCGGCGGTGACGAAATGCACCGTGCAGCCATGAACGCGCACCCCGTCGGCCAGCGCCCGCTCGTGGGTGCGCAGCCCCCGGTAGAGCGGCAGCAGCGACGGGTGAATGTTGAGCATCCGCCCCTCCCAGCGGCTGGTGAAGGAGCCCGTCATTATGCGCATGAACCCGGCGCAGGCCACCAGCTCGGCGGCGAACACCAGCAGCGTCTCGTGCAGCACCTCCTCGAAGGCCTCGCGCGAATCGAACTTTTCGTGGTCGATGACCGTGGTCGCCATTCCCTCGCGGGCCGCCGTCTCCAGCCCTTTTGCCTGCGGGCGGTTGGAAATTACGGCGACTATCTCGTAGGGGCAGTCATCGGCCCGCGCCGCCTCGATGAGCGCCTCCATGTTGGAGCCGCGCCCGGAGATGAGCACCGCCAGCCGCTTCCTGCCGCCCCCGCCTTCATTGCCGCCACTGCCGCCATTGCCGCTCATGCCCCGAACTCCGCCTTGCCGGAAAACACCACCGCCTCGCCATCGCGCCGCGTGACCTCGCCGAGGACGAAGGCGCTTTCGCCCTCCTCCGCCATCAGCCCGATGAACTCGTCCACCATATCCCGCGCGACCACCGCCACCATGCCGCAGCCGCAGTTGAAGGTGCGCAGCATCTCCGCGTCCTCCACCCCGCCGACCTCTTTCAGCCAGCCGAACACCGCGGGCACCGGCAGCGCGCCCAGCTCCACCCGCGCCGCCAGCCCGTCGGGCAGCACCCGCGGGATGTTCTCCACGAAGCCGCCGCCGGTTATGTGGGCCAGCGCCTTCACGGCCTCCCCCCGCCGCCGCAGCGCCGCCAGCAGCGGCTTCACGTATATGCGCGTCGGCGCGAGCAGCGCCTCGCCCAGCGACAGCCCCTCGGCGAACGGCGCTTCATCACCCCAGCCGAGCCCGGACACCTCGCCGATGCGCCGGATCAGCGAATAGCCGTTGGAATGCGGCCCCGACGAGGCCAGCCCCACCAGCACGTCGCCCTCGCCCATGTCATCCGCGCGCGGCAACACCTGGCCGCGCTCCACCGCGCCCACGGCGAACCCCGCCAGGTCGTAATGGCCGTCGGCATACATCCCCGGCATCTCCGCCGTCTCGCCGCCGATGAGCGCGCACCCGGCCATCCTGCAGCCCTCGGCGATCCCCGCCACCACCGACCTGGCGTCACTCACATCCAGCCTGCCGGTGGCGAAATAGTCGAGAAAGAACAGCGGCTCCGCCCCCTGCACCACCAGGTCGTTGACGCTCATCGCCACCAGGTCGATGCCGATGGTGTCATGTATGCCGGTGGCTATGGCCAGCAATACCTTGGTGCCCACCCCGTCGTTGGCCGCCACCAGCAGCGGATCGGAATAGCCGCAGGCGGCGATGTCGAACAGGCCGCCGAAGCCCCCCAGCCCTCCCCGCGCCCCGGCCCGCGCGGTGGCCGCCGCCAGCGGCGCGATCGCCCTGACCAGCTCGTTGCCGGCGTCGATATCGACCCCCGCCCCGGCATAGGTAAGCCCCGTCTTCTTCTCGCTCATGACGCGCTTTCTCCGCCTTTCCCGCCGCCATCCCCCGCCCCGGACGAGGGCGCGCGGGCTTCATTCTTTCGCCCCTGATCTATTGAATTAATGCCATGTATTGAATATGGAAGCATCAGCGCGCAAGGAAAAAGCGCGCCTCACGGGGGTACAAGAGAAACAGAATGCTGCCGCGCCCACTTGTCAAAATTCCGGCCCTGCTGGCGCTGCTCGCGCTGGCGGTGATGCTGGTCGCGCTGCCGGCATCCGCCGGGGACACCGTCTTCACCGTGCGCGGCGTCAAGGTGGACGTCACCGACACCGACGCCGCCGCCGCCAAGATCAAGGCCATCAGGCAGGCCCAGATGAAGGCCTTCCACATCCTCATCAACCGCATATCCTCCGAGGATGCCTGGGTGAAGCTCTCCGCCCTCGGCCCGCGCAAGATAGGCCGCATGATGCGCTCCCTGTCCATCGAGGAAGAGCGCACCGGGGCGCGCCGCTACATAGGCAGGCTCACCATCCGCTTCCGCCCCGAGAGGGTGCGCAAGGCGCTCAATTCCATCGGCGCGTCATATGTAACCCAGCAGGCGAAGCGCACCCTCATAGTGCCGCTGTGGAAGGCCGCCGACGGCTCGCTCAAGCTGTGGGAGGACAACCCGTGGCGCAAGGCATGGCTCGACCTGCATGCCGAGGACGCCCTGGTGCCCGTCATCGTGCCGGTGGGCGACCTCACCGACCGTCAGGCCATGGACGCCGATGACGCACTGGCCGGCGACAAGGTCAAGCTGCAAGCCCTGCGCATGCGTTACGACGCCGACGCCGCCCTCATGGCCATCGGCGAGGAGAGGGGCGAAAACACCCTGCGCGCCGTCATGGCCGGCAAGTCGCCGGTAGGCCAGATCGCCTTCGACAAGACCTACATAGCCCCCGAGGGTGGCACGATCGAAGACGCCGCCGCCCTCGCCGTGCGCCGCTTCCACGAGGTCATGCTCTACAAGTGGAAGAAGAAACTGGCCGCCCAGCGCGCTGAACGCGCCGCACGCCGCGCCGCCGTCGCCACCCGCCTGCCGGTAACCGTGCTCTACGACGACCTGCGCCAGTGGCGCATATTGCGCTCGCGCATCATGAC